>JAFSSU010000139.1 GCA_017450845.1 Treponema sp. | reverse complement strand
TCTGCTGTCCGGGTCCCCGGGCAGCAGTTCCTTCCGAAATATACAAACTCCCCTCAGGATTCAAGCAACTCTCCCTCCATAAGCACGTAATGCTTTCAGGATAATCCTGCAAGGCTTCCAGAATGACCGCGGAAGTACTTCCAGAATGACCGCGGAAGTACTTCCAGAATGACCGCGGAAGTACTTCCAGAATGACCGCGAAAGAACTTCAGGAATGACTGCGGAAGTACTTCCGGAATGACTGCGAAAGTACTTCCGGAATGACTGCGAAAGTACTTGAAAAAAAGACCGTACTGCCCCTTGACAGGGACGATTAAATGTGGTACAAGTTAATTGTACACAATTCAATTTCACAAAAGGCATTGCGCCAAGGAGGACTGTTATGAGTATCTACGACTTCACATTCAGCTCGCGGAAGGGAGAGGAACTTTCAATGGCAGACTACAAGGGAAAGGTCCTGCTCATCGTTAACACGGCTACTGGCTGCGGTTTCACGCCCCAGTACGAGGAGCTGCAGAAGATTTATACGGACCTGCACGACAAGGGACTTGAGATCCTGGACTTCCCATGCAACCAGTTCGGCAACCAGGCTCCCGGTGACAACGAGGAGATTCACACGTTCTGCAAAGGCAGGTTCGGCATCACCTTCCCCCAGTTCGCGAAGATTGACGTGAACGGTGACAATGCCCTCCCCCTGTACAAGCACCTTACGTCCAGCACGACCTTCGAGGGCTTCGGCAACAGCAAGGCGGGCATTGCGATGACAGCGTTCCTCAAGCTGAAAGACTGGAACTACAAGAAGAGCGGGGACATAAAATGGAACTTCACCAAGTTCCTGATTGACCGCGAGGGCAACATCGTGAAGCGCTACGAGCCGACTGCTGACATGGCAGACGTACGGGCCGGCATTGAGAACATCCTGTAGCCCGGACGGAGACATCGCGTATGCCAGGAGAGTATGACGGCCTTTTGCTGTCGAACCAGCTGTGCTTTCCCCTGTATGCCTGCTCCAAAGAAATCGTGCGGCGTTACAAGCCCATGCTCGACGAGCTTGACCTTACCTACACCCAGTACATCACGATGATGGTCATGTGGGAGAAAGAGACGGTGAACGTCAAGGAGCTGGGGGAACGGCTTTTCCTGGACTCGGGCACGCTCACGCCGCTGCTGAAAAAGCTGGAGACAAAGGGCTACATCAGCAGGGAGCGGTCCGAGGAGGACGAGCGGAACCTCATCGTCAGGATAACCCGGAAAGGCATGGCCCTCCGCGACTGGGCAAAGAGCGTCCCGGTCAAGATGGCCTCCTGCGTCAGCCTGAGCGCGGATGATGCCGCAACTCTCAAGCGGATACTGGACTCCCTGCTGAGACAGTTCAGTGCGGGGGAGTGACGGCCATTCCGTCCCGTCCTTGCACAGTGCCCCGATTTCATGTATCATAAGGCTATGAACGAACTGATACTGAAATACGGGGTCAACCCCAACCAGAAACCAGCGAGGGTCTTCGTGGAAAGCGGCGACCTGCCCATCACCGTAGTGAACGGGCGGCCCGGATATATAAACCTGCTGGACGCGCTGAACGGCTGGCAGCTGGTCAAGGAGATGAAGGAAGCGACGGGCCTTCCTTCCGCCACGTCATTCAAGCACGTGTCCCCCGCAGGGGCCGCTTGCGGCAAGCCCCTCTCCCCCATACTGAAGAAAATTTACTTCATCGATGAGGGAGCGGAGCTTTCCCCGCTCGCCTGCGCCTATGCCCGTGCCCGCGGTGCGGACAGGATGTCCTCCTTCGGGGACTTCATCGCCCTGTCCGACAACTGCGACCTTGCGACGGCCCTCCTCATAAAGAAGGAAGTCTCCGACGGCATCATCGCCCCCGGCTACGACGCGGACGCGCTTGAAATCCTCAAGGCAAAGAAGAAGGGCGGCTACTGCATCATCCAGGTGGACAAGGACTATGTTCCGCCGGAAATCGAGCGCAAGCAGGTCTTCGGCGTGAGCTTCGAGCAGGGGCACAACTTCATCAAGCTGGACGCGGACTGCCTCAAGAACATCGTCACCAAGAACAAGGACCTGTCCAAGGAAGAGATTGACAATCTCCTCGTCTCCCTGATCATCCTGAAATATACCCAGTCCAACTCCGTCTGCTACGTCCAGGACGGGCAGGCCATCGGAATAGGCGCGGGACAGCAGAGCCGCATCCACTGCACCCGCCTGGCCGGGGACAAGGCTGACAAGTGGTGGCTGCGCCAGAGCCCCCGCGTGCTTGAGCTGCCATTCGTGGACGGAATCAAGAGGCCCGACCGCGACAACACGATTGACGTGTACACCAGCGACGACGCGGACGACGTGCTGCGAGACGGAGAGTGGCAGAAGTTCTTCAAGACCAGGCCCGCACCCTTCACGCGCGAGGAAAGGCTTGAGTGGATCAAGCAGAACACGGACGTCGCGGTGGGAAGCGACGCCTTCTTCCCCTTCGGCGACAACATAGAGCGGGCACACCGGAGCGGGGCGAGGGTCATCGCGCAGCCGGGAGGTTCCGTCCGCGATGACGACGTAATAGCCGCCTGCGACAAATACGGCATCACGATGGCATTCACCGGGATACGGCTGTTCCACCACTAAAGTCAACGGCTTTGCCGTTGACTTTAGTAATGAGCTTCGGGACGCTCTGCGACCCGAAGCTCACGGATTTTTTGCCGTGGCAAAGCCACAGACTTTAGTAACGGGCTTTGGGACGCACTAAGCCCCAAAGCTCGCGGCCGTTTCAGCATCAACTGACAATAAATTTCTATGTACAACTATATTTTCTTCGACTTCGACGGCACGCTCTTTGACACCTCCGAGGGCGTGTTCAAGTCATTCGACCGAGTGGCCGAGCACTACCACATCGAGCTTGCCGACAAGAGCATCTACAACACGATGATAGGCCCG
>JAFSSU010000138.1 GCA_017450845.1 Treponema sp. | reverse complement strand
TGGGTTGACTGGCAGATAAAGAAGGTCGGCGAATGGAGAAAATACAAGGAGAACCAGAAGAAGTCCGAGCTGCCGTTCGGGGACTGACGGGAATTCTGGAGGGGCTGAGATGAAACGTTACATATCGACAAGTTTCTGGGACGACGAGTGGGTGCAGTCGCTCTCCTTCGAGGAGAAGGGGCTGTTCCTGTACCTGCTCACGAATCCTCTCACGAACATCGCCGGGGTGTACAAGATTCAGGTACGGAGGATTGTGTTCGACACCGGGCTTGCCGAGGCAGATGTCGGTCTGATTCTCGGCAAGTTCGGGGATGCGGGCAAGGCGTACCGGCACGGGGAATATATCGTGCTTCCCTCGTGGCCGAAGCACCAGCGGGTCCAGAACCCCAACATCAGCAAGGGGATAAAGCGTGTTCTGGAGGAGCTTTCCCCGGAGATGATAGGCTTCCTGCGTGAGGTCGGATATCACTATCCCCTTGACGGGTTCCAGGCCGCCGGAACTTCAAGCTCCGGGGAGCCATGGGACTTGGAGGAGGAAGGGGCCAGCGAGGAGGAGAAGCTTTACCTTAGGCTGTGGCAGACGACGAAGGACAGCAACGGGATGTGCATATTCCCTGTGACGGCCCGGATTGAGAGGCCGAAGGACTGGGAGCGATTCTGGCAGGTGTCGCCGCCGACATGCGGGCAGATAGAGACGGCTTTCAGGAACTATGCTGACGGAGTGAACTGCGGTGCCGTTCCGAGGAAATTCATTCCACGCTCGCCGGACCGTTTCGCACTGACCGGCGGGATAAGCAAGTTCCAGACCCCAGCCGAAGCCCCGGCGAAAAAGCCCTCCGCCTCCCCCCTCGCGGGAAAAATCAGGCTGTAGGAGGAAGGGATGCAGACGCTTGATTTCGCGAGGAACGGAGAAGGGCGCGTGATGACCGACGGCGACGGCAAGCCACGGCAGGAATTCCACCAGTTCTCCGGCATAGAGTTCAAGCAAGGCGTATTCAAGTGCAAGAAGCACGGCGATGTTCCTGTCCAGGTCGCCATACTGCATGGCGAACAGATTCCGCCCGACTGCCCAATATGCAAGCGGGAGAAGGAAAGAATGCTTTCCGAGCAGGAGGCAGCCCGCGCAGAGGAAGCCCGCCGGTCTGCGCAAATCGAGCGGTACAGGGAGATGAACATCGAGCGGGAATACTGGGGCAAGACGCTGGACGATTACAAGCCCCTCTGCGAGTCACAGGCGATGGCGAAAGCCGCCATGTCTCGGCTCATAGAGAGGAAGCACGGTAAGGTGATTTTGCTCGGCACTAACGGCTGCGGAAAGACGAACCTCGGCTCTGTCGCGGTCATGGCGCTGGGCGGCAAGGTTCTTACGATGTATGAGATTTCCTGCACAATCCGTCAGGCATATTCGCCTCTTGCAAAGAGAACGGAGCTTGAGATTGTAGAGGAACTTGCGACAATCCCCATGCTGTTCATCGACGAGGTGGGGCGGTCGAAGGGAAGCGCAGCGGAGCTGAACTGGCTGTCGTACGTCCTGGACAAGAGACACCAGCGGGGGCTTCCGTTCGGCCTCGGTTCGAACAGCCACCTCAGCAGGGACTGCCCTCACGGAAGGGACGGATGCCCTCAGTGCTTCGAGGCACTTCTCGGTTCCGACATCCTTTCCCGCTTGGGGCAGGACACGGAGATAGTGACGATGTACGACGCGCCCGATTACAGGCGCAGGAACAGATAGACAGGACAAGGAGTATTTTATGGCGACAGACATAAACAAGGTGATTCTGGTGGGGCGGCTTGTCCGCGACTGCGGGCAGCAGGATTTCGGATACACGCAGGGCGGCCAGGCACGTGCGAACATAAGCATCGCGGCCAACCGCTCCAAAAAGCAGGGCGACCAGTGGGTAGAGACGACGAGTTTTTTTGACCTCACCGTCTGGGGCAAGACTGCGGAGAACCTGCATCCGTACCTGACGAAGGGAAAGCAGGTCGGCATCGTGGGCCATCTGGAGCAGGACCGCTGGGAGAAAGACGGCAAGAAATTCAGCAAGGTCTACGTAAGCGTCGAGGACATACAGCTTCTTGGGGGCAGGACCGGCGGAGGACAGGACTCCCAGCCGAACGCGGCCTACAGGCCGGCTCCCGCACCGCAGGGAAATTATGCTCCCCCTGCTCCGCAGCAGGGCGGTTATGTTCCGCAGGCACAGGATTCTGGCGGGGACTATTTTCCGGAGGACGTTCCGTTCTGAGCGACAGGAATTTTAGGAGGACGACATGGACATGTTTGACAAACGTTTCGTGCATTTCATTTGGGACGACAAGCTTGAGGGCAAGAGGTGCTTCGTGGCAGGTAACATAGCACTACTCATTTTCCGGGTCAATTCGGATGACGAGGCGCACCGTGCCGTGGTGACACGGAACGCCGACAAAACCTTGGCCGGGGAGTTCCCCTTCCGGGCTGCCGGGGTTTCCGGCATATGCTCTGATTTCAGGTTCGCCTATTACGACCCTCGCTATGACGCAAGGCTCGCGCTTCTTACAAAAAGGGGAGTCAAGAAATGAGCGCGGGACAGATTGTAGAGACCCTGAAAGCGAACGACGAGGATTTTGAGTGGTACCCGACCACACAGGAAATCGTGGACCGTCTTGCAGGAAAGATTTTCAGCAAACGGGAATGGGGTGAAGGAGAGTATGAGTGCGACTACGGCTCCGTGCTTGACATCGGCTGCGGGAACGGCTCGTTCTTCGAGAAAATCGACAGGACGGATCAGCAGAAGTTCAATGCAACGGCTCTTGCAGGAAGCCGCAAACAGGCAGCCCATGATACGGAGGTCATAATGGACGGAAAGAAGGAAGAGGTCTCAAGGTTCGAGAAGGTTTCCGGTACAGACGGAGGACAAGAAATGGATATGCACAAATTCAACGAGCTTTTCGGCGAGCTGAAAAACGGCCCCTGGCAGGAGACGATATTCGCGAACCTTGATACGCGCTACTGCGAGGAAGGGCTTTATGCGCTCAGGCTTG
>JAFSSU010000137.1 GCA_017450845.1 Treponema sp. | reverse complement strand
TCCCTCGCCCCTGTCCATCTCCAGGATCCATCCGGCGACGTTGTCCAGGAAGTAGCGGTCGTGCGTGATTGCGATGACCGTGCCCTTGTACTGGTGCAGGTGCCGCTCAAGCCATGCGACGGTCTCCGCGTCCAGGTGGTTGGTCGGCTCGTCAAGGAGCAGGATGTCGGGCTGCTGCAGGAGCAGGCGGCAGAGGGCGATGCGGCGGCGCTCACCCCCGGAGAGGACATCGACGACCTGATCGGGCGGCGGGCAGCGGAGGGCGTCCATCGCCAGCTCCAGGTTCGCGTCCAGGTTCCATGCGTCGCATGCATCAAGCTTTTCCTGCAGCTCTGCCTGTCGTGCTCCCAGCTTGTCGTAGTCCGCATCGGGGTCGCCGAAAGCCTCGTTCACCTTGTCGAATTCGGCGAGCAGGTCAGTTATGGGCTTCACGCCCTCCATGACGATTTCCTTGACGGTCTTGCCCGCCTCAAGCTGCGGTTCCTGCTCCAGATAGCCCATCGTGTAGCCGTCCAGGAGCCGGGTCTCGCCGGTATAGTCCTTGTCGATTCCGGCGAAAATCTTGAAGAGGGAGGACTTTCCAGCCCCGTTCTCGCCGATGACGCCTATCTTTGCGCCCAGGTAATATGAAATGCTTATGTCCTTCAGGACGACCTTTGTTCCGTACGCGCGGGAAACACGGTCCATCGTGTAAATAATCTTCTTGTCGTCAACAGTCTTTGCCATGCGGATATTGTATAGGAGAAAAAGAAATAAGTCTAGCAAAGCCCGGCCGAATTCGCTATACTGTCTTCCGTTACATTATTTTTGAACTGCATGGAACGAGAGGTACAGACGATGAAGGCCATTGAGCTTGAGAAGGCGTACAATCCGAAGGATTTTGAGGACAGGATATACAAGGAGTGGGTGGACAAGGGCTGCTTCAAGCCCGCATCGGACGAAAAATCCCCGATGCACCAGAGCTACCTGGACAAGAAGGCCGCCAATAAGACGGTCGCAAAGTACACGGTCGTCATTCCCCCGCCCAACGTGACCGGCGTGCTCCACATGGGGCACGGCCTGAACAATACCCTGCAGGACATCGTCGTGCGCTACCACCGCATGAAGGGGGACGACACCCTCTGGGTTCCCGGAACGGACCATGCGGGAATCGCGACGCAGAACGTAGTTGAGCGCGCCCTCAAGAAGGAGGGCAAGCGGCGGCAGGACCTGGGCCGCGAGGCCTTCCTTGAGCGCACCTGGCAGGTCAAGGAAGAGCACCACAACACGATCGTCAAGCAGCAGCGCAAGCTGGGCAACTCCGTGGACTGGGACCGCGAGCGCTTCACGATGGACGAGGGACTCAGCAAGGCCGTGCGCGACGTCTTCGTCACCCTCTACGAGCGGGGCCTCATTTACAAGGGGCATTACCTGGTCAACTGGTGTCCCCGCTGCGGTACCGCCCTTGCCGATGACGAGGTCGAGCACACCGACACTGCGGGCGGCATGTACCACATCTGGTACGAGTTCGCCGACGGACCTGCCCCCGACGGCTCCACGAAAATCGAGATTGCGACGACCCGGCCCGAGACCCTGCTTGGCGATACTGCCGTTGCCGTGAACCCCGAGGACGAACGCTACAAGGCGATTGTCGGCAAGAAGCTCAGGCTTCCGCTGACCGGCCGCACGATTCCCCTCATCGCCGACTCCTACGTTGACAAGGAGTTCGGGACGGGTATGGTCAAGATTACGCCTGCCCACGACCCCAACGACTGGGAGGTCGGCAAGCGGAACAATCTTGAGGTCATCAACATACTGAACCCGGACGGGACGCTCAACGAGAACTGCCCGGAAAAATACCGGGGCATGACCTGTGCCAAGGCACGCGACATCGTGATTGAAGACTTGAAGGAGCTGGGGCTGTTCAAGGGCGAGGAGAAGATTACCCACTCGGTCGGCCACTGCTACCGCTGCAATACGGTCGTGGAGCCCTACCTGAGCGACCAGTGGTTCGTCAGGATGCAGCCCTTGGCCGACAAGGCTCTCGCCGCCTGGAAGAAGGGCGACATCGTCTTCTATCCCCGCAAGTGGGAGAACACCTACGCCCACTGGATGGAGAATATCCGCGACTGGTGCATCTCGCGCCAGCTCTGGTGGGGCCACCGCATCCCGGTCTGGTACTGCCAGAAATGCGGCGAGGTCATCGTCTCGCGCGAGGACCCGGACAAGTGCCCCAAGTGCGGGGCTTCCACGGCAGACCTGCAGCAGGATCCCGACGTGCTTGACACCTGGTTCTCCTCTTGGCTCTGGCCATTCTCCACGCTCGGCTGGCCGGAGGACACGCAGGACCTGAAGGACTTCTATCCGACGACCGCCCTCGTGACCGCCTACGACATCATCTTCTTCTGGGTCAGCCGCATGGTGATGGCGGGCCTTGAGTTCACGGGCAAGGCCCCCTTCAAGGACATCTACATCCACGGGCTCGTGCGCGACAAGCAGGGCCGCAAGATGAGCAAGTCCCTGGGCAACGGCATTGACCCGCTTGAGATAATCGACATGTACGGGGCTGACGCGCTCAAGTTCACACTGTCCTATATGTGCGCGCAGGGGCAGGATGTCCTGGTTGACAAGGACTCCTTCAAGATGGGAAGCCGCTTCTGCAACAAGGTCTGGAACGCGAGCCGCTACATTCTGGGCAACCTGGAGGGGCGGACGCTCATTCCCGTCAGCGACGCTGACCTGACGGAACTGGACCGCTGGATTTACTCCTGCCTGAACCGCGCGGTGAAGGCTGCCGATTCTGCGATGACCGGCTACCGCTACAACGAGGGGGCACAGGCCCTGTACGAGTATTTCTGGAACGATTTCTGCGACTGGTACGTGGAGGCGACCAAGCTTTCTTTCCGGGGTGACGATGAGCACGAGAAGGACCGGGCTGTTTCCGTCCTGCTGAACGTGATGGAAGAGAGCCTGCGCCTGCTGCATCCCTACCTGCCCTTTGTCACCGAGGAAATCTACGGCAAGCTCCCGCTCGACGAGATCTTTGCCAACCGCACGAAGGCGGGGGCGCAGAAAATCATCTCCAACGAGACTTGCCGCCTGCTCCTGGTGGACAGCCCCTTCCCGGAGGCTTGTGAGAGCCGCGAGGACGCGAAGGTGACGACCCGATTTGCCGTCCTGCAGGAGCTCATCCGCAACGTCCGCGCCCTTCGCGTGGAGTGCGGCCTTGACCCGGCATTCAAGCCGCACATCGCCGTCATGGTGCAGGCGGGAAGTGATGCTGAGGTCATTAAGGAAAAGACCGATATGATAGAACTGCTCGCCGGTGTGAGCAGGATAGACTTCGTGGACTCCAAGCCTGCTTCCGCAATCGGTGCGGTCGGGGCCGGATTTGAGGCTTTCCTGCTCGTCGATGAGGGCGTGAACAAGGAGCAGCTCAAGGCCCGCTTCGAGAAGTCCATTGCTGCGGAACAGGCTGCCATCCAGCGGAGCGAGGCAAAGCTTTCCGGCAAGTTCGCCGAGCATGCCCCGGCTGAGGTCGTGCAGGCGGAAAAGGACAAGCTTGAGGAGAGCCGCCGCCGGGTGGAGAAGCTTTCCGGCTACGTCAAGGAGCTGTAGCATAAGCTAGAATAGAGAAGGGGGCTTGCATGTCGCAGGCCCCTTTTTTTGCCAAATCCATCAACGAAAACTCGCCAAATCCATCAACGAAAACTCGCCAAATCCATCAACGAAAACTCGCCAAATCCATCAACGAAAACTTGCCAAATCCATCAATGAATGTTATAATGTCTTATCCTGTATAGGAAATGCGCATGGGGATTAATATATGACCGGGACATATTATACAAGGGTTTGTGACAAGATTTTGGCCGAAAAACTTGAAGCAAAAGGGGCCGTTCTGGTGAAAGGAGCTAAATGGTGCGGCAAGACAACCTTGGCCGCGCATATAGCCAAATCCATTGTATATATGGAGGATCCGGCAAAGAAAAAGCAGTATCTTGAGCTGGCGGACATGAACCCTGCCGAGTTGCTTCGTGGTGAGACCCCCCGCCTGCTGGATGAATGGCAGCTCGCGCCCAAACTGTGGGATGCCATCAGGTTCGAGGTAGACAGGAGGGATGAATTCGGGCAGTTTATACTGACTGGCTCGGCCGTTCCACCTGATATGTCGGAAATATCCCATACTGGGACAGGAAGGATTACGTCCCTTGTCATGCGCCCCATGTCGCTGTTCGAGTCCAATGACTCTGATGGAAGCGTGTCGCTCCGGGCCATGTTCTCTAAGGAACGCGATATAAGCGGGACAAGTGAGCTCAGTTTGGATGACATAGCGTTCCTGCTTTGCAGGGGCGGCTGGCCCAAGGCCATAGGCAAGTCCAAGAAGGTCGCGCTGGCTCAGGCACCCGATTATTATGAAGCTGTGGTCGAATCGGATATTTCCAGGGTGGACAATGTTGCCCGAGACCCGGAGAGGGCACGCCGTGTCATGCGCTCGTATGCTCGTAGCGTCGCTTCGGAGGCAACCTTTGCATCGATTCTTAATGACGTGCGGACGGACGAGAATGACTCGTTCAGCGAAAACACGCTCCGCTCGTATATCGCGGCTTTCAAGAAGATATTCGTCATTGAGGATACCCCGGCTTGGAACCCGAATCTCAGGTCAAAGACTGCGATACGGAGCTCGGACACCAGATACCTTGTCGATCCTTCCATAGCGGCTGCCGCGCTCGGAATAGGCCCGAAGGACCTCATAAACGATTTGGCCACGATGGGGCTGCTATTTGAGAATCTGTGCGTGCGGGATTTGCGGGTCTATGCGGAATCAATTGGCGGAAGCGTGTATCATTATAGGGATAAAAGCAACCTTGAGTGCGATGCCGTCGTTCACTTGAAAAATGGTGTCTATGGCCTTGTCGAAATAAAGCTCGGCGGTGACAAGCTCATAGAGGAGGGGGCTGCCAACCTGCTTAAGCTCAGGAACCGCATTGACACCGAAAAAATGAACGAGCCTGCATTCATGATGGTTCTCTGCGGCATTGCTCCGTTCGCATATAGACGGCGTGACGGGGTAATGATTGTTCCGGTGGGATGCCTGCGGGATTAGGGAGGTCTAATTCGCCTTTTCAGAGTTCACACATGGCATTTCGCTCCTCCACTGTGTACGGCATTGATTCGTCAGCCTGTAGGCAGTGAGGATGAGGGCATAAAGCAGGATGTCTCGGACATCAAAGCTGCCTAATTGCGGAAAAAGCAGCTGGGAGCCTTCGCTCAGGACAGCCATAATGATGCATAGCATGTAATTCATGGGATCGTCAAGCAATAGGTGCATGATCATCGTAAAGGAGGTGAACCACAGGGCATCGACGAGGTAGTTGTTCACAAGCTTCCAGAAAGGAAGCTTCTTGAAACAGGGCATGAATTCCTGATGTGCAAGGGAGAAGAAATGAATGAGCTTTTTCCCTAAGGCTGAGTCCGAAAGGAGCGGGTGCTGGAAGAGTGCGAGCTCCGAAACATCGTGCAGCAGTCCGTACAGGACGATTGCCGTGAGTACAAGGACTGCCGCGACGATGGCTTTAATGCGTTTTTTGCTCAATATTCGAGGGCTGTCTTTTTAGTGACGAGCTCATGCCCGTGCTCGGTCATTTCTGCAGAGAACCTCTTGATGACATTCTCTTTGAAATCATTAACCTCATTGAGCGGCATCGTGGATGAGAATGCGTTCGTCTTGGCATCCACTTCCTCGACGTCTGAAATTTCAAGTATAATGAGTTTGTCGGTGGATTTCAGAGAATAGATGTATTTCAGCGGCGTGCCGTTTATCCTGATGGTGCTCTCAAGGTTCATCGCGGTCAGGCTGTTGCTTGCGGACAGGCTGATATTGTCGAGCCCGTTGATTTTGTTCAGCTCCGTCACGAGGTATTTCCACTGGATTACGGACAGCTCCGGAGAACACGGGACAGAAACCGAAGTTCCCACCGTCCAGCTTTTGATGTCAGCGATTTTTATCGTCCTCTGTTTAGGTGCCGAAGCACAGCTCAAAGAGAACAGGAAAAATGCAGCAAAAGATAAAAGGGCCGCGAGTATGGTTCGGCATGCTTTTTTTTGTTTGGAATGTAAATTCATATAAATCCCCCTGTATTCCAATAATCGGAAAAAAGAAATCAATACTATAAAAAAATGCGTTTGATTGCAAAAACGGATGCCGGGGACTTCGTGCTAAAATGGGCATTGCTTGGGACAGAAAAGGCTCCCGCCGACACTTGAGGCAGGAGCCTGTCATCTTCTTAGTCTTCGGAAACTGGTGCAGGATTGCCGTTGTCTGCCGGAACCTGGCTGTCCGCATTCTGGGTGGTGACCCGCTTGCTCTTGACGTGCAGGACACGGCCGCTGCGCTTTATTCCGTCCGGCTCTCGCTGATCCTCTTTCTCCGCCCTCTTCATGGCGACCAGGCGGCTCTCTCCCTTGCGCCGGTAAATCTTCTTGGGGCTGTAGTCGTCATCCCCGCGCTCTTCGGCGGCAAGAGCCTTGTACTTTGCTTCCTTAGCGATTTTCTTCTCAGCCCGGGCCTTGGCCTGCTCCTTTCTGTTCTTCTCGATGAATTTGAGCGACTCGTCAAGCCCTCTGAGGAAGTCCTTCATATTGTCCTCGAATATGACGATGGCCCGCCTGTCGTCCTGCCCGTCGGAAATCTTGCTCTCGACGACCTGCAGGAAGACATCCCCGTTCCTGTTCTCCTTCACGTTGAAAAAGTACGACCTGTTGTTCACCTGCACCTGCGTGGTGTAAAGCTCTCCTCGTATTCCCATTTTGTCCTTCCCTTATCATGTCCTGGGGTAAAATATAGATTGTCTTTCGTTGCAGAACAATAGCACATTTCGCCTTCTTTGACAAGTAGGACGGAACGACGGTGCGGAATGTCGTAAATTCGACAGATTTTCCGGGCATACGGCTACGACTTGCCTGCCGTGTGTGTGCTACGGGCGTGTTGGGCAAATGCCGCCGCCCTGGCACTGGGCTTGCTTGCCATTGAAAATACTTCCCGTTTTCGCTAGAATCGAAGATATCTACATTATACATTAATAGGAGAACAATATGGCTAGGACACATTATATCGCCGGGAACTGGAAGATGAACCTGGACAAGGCCGGTTCGGTGAAGCTCGCCCAGGACCTCGTCGCCGCCCTCAAGGGAAAGAGCAACAAATATATGGTGGGCGTTCCTTTCGTCTACCTTGACGCGGTTGCTCAGGTGCTCAAGGGCAGCAACATCCTGCTCGGCTCCCAGGACATGGCGGCCACCGGAAACGGTGCGCACACCGGCGAGGTCTCCGCGGAGATGCTCAAGGACATCGGCGTCCAGGTCGTCATCCTCGGTCACAGCGAGAGGCGGCATGAGATTGGCGAGAGCGATGAGCTCATCAACAAGAAGGTCCGCCGCGCCTTGGATCAGGGGCTTGAGGTCGTGCTCTGCATCGGCGAGCTGCTTGAGGACCGCGAGGCCGGGAACGCCGAGCAGGTCTGCGCCTTCCAGCTTTCTGCCGACCTTGCCGGTGTCAGCGAGGAGCAGATGAAGAAGGTGACGATTGCCTACGAGCCTGTCTGGGCCATCGGTACGGGCAAGACCGCTACTCCCGCTGACGCGGAGGCAATCCACAAGTTCGTGCGCGGCTACATCGCCAAGCTCTACAATCAGAAGGTTGCCGACGAGACGATCATCCAGTACGGCGGTTCCATGAAGGCCTCCAATGCCAAGGAGCTGCTCGCCCAGCCCGACATTGACGGCGGACTCATCGGCGGAGCCTCCCTCAAGGCCGACACCTTCGAGCCCATCTGCGTCCTGTAAAAATCTCTTCTTGTAGTTTGCGTAATTCGCGGGTGGCATCTTGTTGCCCGCGATTTTTCCTGTCCTGTTATCATGTGAGTCTTTTATGAGAAAGCTTGTTTTCTTCCTGTGCCTCGCCTGTGCGACGGCGTTTGTGATGTATCCGCGTGGCGGGGGTGTGGACATAGACATGGTTTCCGTTCCGGGCGCGAAGGTGCAGGGAGGCCCTTCAAACGCCTTCTGGGCTTATGAGGGGGTCTTCACGGCGCGGAGGAAACTGGATGTCGCCTCCTTCCAGTTGGGCAGGTTTCCCGTGACGAAAGACCAGTACAGGGCGGTCATGGAGGGGAATCCCCTCGGTGTTGACGCGGACCCGAGTTTTTCCAGCAATGACCCGCTTTACCCCCTGTGCGAGGGGGAGACGGACGGCAGTCGTCCCGTGGAGGGCGTGACCTGGTACGACGCGCTTTATTTCTGCAATCTCCTGAGCGCGAGGAATGGTTATAAGGAGGTTTACCAGATAAGCTCCCCCCGTCTTGAGGACGGGCATATAACCGGGGCCGTCGTCTCAGTCGTCCCCAAAGCGGACGGATACCGCCTCCCGACCGAGGTTGAATGGGAATTCGCCGCGAGGGGGGGCAAGCCCGGAAGTCCCGCCTGGAATTATATGTACGCGGGCTTGGACAGCATGGCCAGGTATGGGGCGGAGGCCCCGGAGATTGATGCCGGGCAGGACAGCGTGGCCTGGTACCGCTACAACAGCTGCGGCGGGGGCGTGACGGTGGACGGGGAGTACTTTATAGAAGGAAATGCCGGCTGGGGGAGCCACCAGGTGGGGCTCAAGAAGCCCAACACGCTCGGCCTGTACGATATGAGCGGGAATGTCTGGGAGTGGTGCCAGGACCGCTACGCCGTCATCGATGAGACTACCCCGATCGGCGGGGCGGACTTCGGTGACCTTCGTTGCTGCCGGGGTGGTGCCTGGTATTGTGCGGCCTCATGCAGCGTCGTCTCTCGGAGGGGAGGGGATATAATGGACAGGCAGAGCCCTTACATAGGCTTCAGGGTGGCCCGTAGCAAAAAAAAGCTGTTTTTTTGAATTTTTCCTTTGACAATTGGGGAAAGCGTGTTATAATCAAAGAATAATGCAGGATAAGGAAGTGCGGTGCTGTACATTACCGCCGTCCTTGACCCCATAACTTTTTTTGGGGAAGGGCGGCATGGAGGACGAAGCCGGCTCCGGCATGAGCCTGGACTTTGTTCCTGTGCCAGCAACCTATTCCTCCTGTACTTCGCAGGACGGCTTTATGGGCAGCGTGAAGACTAAACTTGAATGTTCTAAGATAACGGAAGGCGTACGCTTTAGCAAGCCTGTATTTTTCAATGACGGCAAGAATATGTTCCTTGCCGCTGGTTGTCCTGCGAAGAAATATCATCTTGAGGCGTTGAGGCGATGGGAAATCCCCTACCTGTGGACCGATGGGACTGAGGTGGAGGATGTGCCCGAGCTTCCCGCTGACAAATCTCCCGAACCGATAGTCACGAGGCCTGAGGTTCCGAAAGTTTCAGAAAAAATTGTTTCTACTCAAGCTGCGCCAGCTGTATCTGAGGATGTCGATGTATCTTCGTTTGACAAGCCCAAGGAGCCCGGTTATGTGCGGCCCAAGGCCGTATCCTATGCTGCCCCCCGGAAGCCCAAGGTGGACCGCAGCGGCGAGGAAGAGGTTAATATAGAAGATTTCATCGAGAACTTCGACGAGCTGTAAGCTCGCTTTTTACCGGCTACAGAACTTTTGCCCTGAGCGTGCCCTTGGAGGGCCGGACGGTTATCTCTTTTCCTGCGGGAATTGCTTCTGCGTCGCGTATGACAAGTCCCGTCTCCGCATCCGTCACCATTGAGTAGCCCCGGTCGAATATCGTCTGCGGGCTGCAGAATGAGAGCGTCTGCGAGAGGAGGGCGAGTTTCGCCCTGTTTCCTTCTATTATCTTGTTCATTCCGTCCTGCATGTTTTTCCTGCAAGTGTCAAGCCTCTGGAGGTATGGTTGCTCGATCATGCGGAACTGGAGCTCAAGGCTTTCCCGGGAGAAGCCCTTGAGCTTGAGTCGTTCCGTCCTGAGCCTCGCGGTCAGGACCTCGTGCATGGTCTCCCGTTTTTCCCGGATGGCATCCTCTATGAGCCTCTTCTCGGGGACTGCTATCTCTGCCGCCGCGCTCGGTGTGGGTGCGCGCTGGTCGGCCGCGAAATCGCTCAGGGCCCAGTCTATCTCATGGCCGACAGCCGATATGGTCGGGATGGAGCAGTTGGCTATGGCCCTGACCACGCCCTCATCGCTGAATGGCAGCAGGTCCTCGAGCGAGCCGCCCCCGCGTCCGATTATCAGGATATCGCAGAGCTTGTACTGGTCGGCGGTCTTTATCATTCGGATGATGGTCTCTGCCGCCCCTTCCCCCTGCACCAGGGCGGGCAGGACGATGACGCTCACCTTGTCGTTCCGCCTCCTCACTATGTTCAGTATGTCGCGGAGGGCGGCCCCGGTCGGGCTTGTCACCACTCCGATAGTGGCGGGGTAGGGGGGGAGGGGCTTTTTCCTCCTGCTGTCAAACAGGCCTTCGGCAGCGAGCTTGCGCTTGCGCTCCTCTATCATCTCCATGATGTCGCCGAGCCCCGCCTGAGTCATGGAGTCTATGATTATCTGGTAGCGGCCCTGAAGCTCGTAGACGCTTATCCTTCCCCTTGCCTGTACGAGCATGCCGTCCTTGGGACGGAAGTTCAGTCGGGATGCCAGCCCCCGGAACATGACCGCGCTTATCTGCGCCCCGGAGTCCTTGAGAGAGAAGTAGAGGTGGCCCGTGGAGTTGGCCTTGAAGTTGGAGATTTCGCCCTTTATATACACGCAGGGGAAGGTCTCCTGCAGCATCGTCTTTATGAGCCCGGTCAGCTGTGAGACCGTGTAAACATAGTCTTCTTTGTCTTCCATGCCAGCTCCAAGGCTAGCTTAATAGAGGTAAATTGTCAACATTCGTTTTCCGATAATGAAAGCGATGAAAAATATTGTCTTCCTGTATGCCGCTTTCGTCCAGACTCATGCGTTCGACATGCTCTTTCCCAAGGATTTTTCGGCTATCCCAGAGGGCGGGGTGGCCGCGAGGGAGAAGTCCGCCTTTGCCCTTGGCTTGGACTGGGCACGGGGCGTGAAGGACCGGGAGAAAATCGTCATAGCGGCAAGCAGGCAGACGGAGGACAAGGTCAGGAGGGAAATCCTGAAGGCGGGTTTGGAGGGCGATTGTGCCGTCATCCTGGAGCAAAGCTGGTCTTCCCTGTTGCTTCTCAGAAGGATGGCAGAGGCTGCATCCCAGTACGGGGCCTCATTCATCGTCTACAGCATGGCTGACAGGCCTTTCCTGGACAAATCCCTGACCGAGAACATCATTTCCGACCATATCAAATACCTGTCGGAGTACACCTTTGCGGACGGCTACCCTGCGGGCCTTTCCCCGGAGGTCGTCGATTCCGGTGCCCTTAACATAATGCTCTCGCTTGCCTCCAGGAAGGAATCTTTCTCCGCCGACAGGGTGAGCAAAGATAGCCTTTTCAACGTTCTCCGGGAGGACATAAACTCCTTCGAGATAGAGACGGTCATTGCTCCCAAGGATTTCCGTATGCTCAGGCTGGACTTCTCGTGCTCATCCAGGGCAGCGACGATAGCCTGTGTCCATCTGTGCAGGCTGGCGGCGGAGAAGGGCTGCGGTTTTGACGCTCTCTCCCTGGCAGAGCTTGCGTCTTCTTCCCCTGACGTGCAGCGGACAGTCCCCGCATTCTACAACGTGCAGATTGCCGGAAACCTTTCTACTACGACGATATACAACCCTTACCCGGAGGAATTCAGGAAGAGGCATGACTGCCTCCCGGTCAAGAAGGAGAACCCCCAGCCCGTCAACATGGGGCTTGAGCAGTTCAGGGGGCTCGTTGACGGGATGGCAACCCTCTCCGAGACGGCGGTCGTCGGATTGTCCGGCTTCTCGGAGCCGCTGACGCACCCGGATTTCCTGGAGTTCGTCAGGGCTGTCCTTGCCAAGCCGGGCCTGTCCCTGCTGCTTGAGACGGACGGGACGCTCCTGACTGCCCCGGTCGCGCAGAAAGTGGCGGACATCGTGAAGGATTCCCCGGACAGGACGGGAAGCTGGCCCGCCGTCATCTGGATTGTGTCGCTGGATGCTTTCACCGAGGAGACTTACTGCAAGATACACACGAACTCGTTCACCAATGCGAACGGCCTCCGGAGCTTTGACTGCGCGAAGTCTTCCCTGGTGACCTTGGAGAAATATTTCCCCGGGGCCGTCTATCCCCAGTTCGTCAGGATGAAGGACAACGAGGACGAGCTGGAGAAATTCTACCGCTTCTACCATGACTCGGAGTCCCCATGCAAGGGCCGCCTGATAATCCAGAAGTACGACTCCTATTGCGGCCTCCTGCCCGACCTGAAGAGCGCGGACCTGGCTCCCTTGGAGCGGAAGCCCTGCTGGCACTGCAAGAGGGATATGATAATCCTGCCGGACGGCAGCGTGCCTGCCTGCCGCGAGTTCGTTCTGGAGGCGGACTGCGGGAACGTGTTCACGGAGGGCGTGGATGCCGTCTGGAAGAAGATGGGCGGTCTGGCGGGAAGCCATATACAGGGCGAGTATCCTGGCAAGTGCGGAAACTGTGATGAGTACTATACCTTCAACTTTTAACGCAAAGCAAGTCTTCGTGACCATACTGGGGGGAATGGAGGAACCTTCCCGCATCCTCATGGACGTCTCCTGCATTGTCATAAAGAGGACGGTGAACCAGTACAGGAGTCAGGTGCTCAGGAACTTGCTGGCCTGCGGCTTCAAGAAGATTGTCAGCGTGGAGATTCTGAACCCCGCGTTCAATACCGAGACCCTGTCCTTGGACTTCCCGGAGGTCAAGTTTGTCCGTGCTCACGGAAAGATGAGCGACGGCGACCTGGTGAACCTGGGGATGGGGGAGATTGATACTCCGTATGCACTGGTGCTGCACGATGACCTGTGCGTCCAGGATTTCAGGTTCACCAGGTCTCTCGCCCAGAAACTGTCTGATTTCGGCATATTCTGCGTGGCTGCCCGGCTCCTGAACAACGAGAGGCAGGGCATCCCCGTCCGTTTTACGCCGAATGTAAGGAATTCAGTGTTTGACGTGGAGTCTTCCCTTTCCGTGGTTGACAAGTCCATGACCCTGTACCCCTTTGACCTTGCGGGCTTCTACAACGTGGGTACTTTCAAGTCTCTCGGGGGCTTTGACCATACTATAGAGTCCCCCTACTGGCAGGAGATAGACCTTTTCTTCAGGGCCTGGCTCTGGGGCGAGAAAATCCTTCTTTCCTCCGCGTTTACCCTGAGCTTCTTTGACGAGATTCCGGCTTCCGACCGTACTGCGGACATATCATACCTGAAGTTCTTCCTGAAGAACCTGCTGCCGGATTTTCGGAGGGATCACGGGGAGCTTTCCCTGAGTTCCTTCCCGTCGTTCAAGTCGAGGAGCCGCTGCGGCATGAGCGAGGCCCTGGGGCTTTTCAACGCGGCCAGGGACTGGGTCAGGCTGAACCGTTTCCGTTTCAAGACCGATGCGGTCTCGCTTCTGGAGGCATGGGGCAAAGTGGGGGAGGAATGATGCGTTTAAGGGATTTTTTTGACAGAAAGAAGAAAAGGACGGTCGTCATCGTCCAATGCCGTCTCTCATCTACAAGGCTTCCGCGCAAGGCCCTGCTCCCGCTGGGGGGGAAGAGCCTCCTTGAGTGGACGCTTGCCGCGATGAAGAAAGTGAAGGCCGACGCATATTTCCTTGCGACCGACGTGGACTCCGGGCCGGAGCTGGAGGGAATCGCGAAGGCTGCTGGCTATTCATTTTATGCTGGCTCCAAGGATGACGTGCTTGACCGCTTCGTCAAGACGATAGAGCTTTCCAATGCCGACGTAGTCGTGCGCGCTACGGCGGACAACCCCTTCCTCTTCTATGAGGCGGCCTCCGCCCTTCTTGACGAGTACAGAGAGCGGGAAGGCTCGTCCCCAGTGGACTACATAACCTGGACAGGGCTTCCGCACGGGTCTGGGGTGGAGATATTCAACGCCCATTCGCTCGTGTCCGCCGCGCCGCAGACCGACTCTCCCTACGACCACGAGCACGTGGGGCCCGCCCTGTACAACCATGCGGACAAGTTCAGCTGCCTCTTCCTGCGCGCCCCAAAGGAGTTCTATTATCCTGATTTGAGGACGACGGTCGATGTCTATGCTGATTACCGGCGTGCGCAGGCGGTGGTCGCTGCGGTCATGGAGGCGGATGGCAAGGTTAAGCTGCCTGTCAAGGAGCCTTTTACTGTCCGTCAGATACTGGATGCCTTGGAGAAAGAGTCTGTCAGGTACCCACTGCTCCTTGTCCCCAGCGTGGAGAAGGGGCATGGGACCGGCCACCTGCGCCGCTGCCTGGGGCTTGCCGTCGAGACCGGGGGCGATATCCTGATTCCCGGGGACAGCACCCTTGACGAGCTGCCTCTCCTTTTGGAGGAGTTCAAGGCCAAGGGGCTGAAGGAAAGCCAGGTCGTGAGGGACATAGATCATGCCGAGTACTATGGTCTCGCCGTGACGGACTTGTTCTCCGCCGGGGAGTCTTTTTCGGCGGAGCTTTCCTCGAAGTGCCCCGTGGCGGCCATGGATGAGGGGGCTGCTGACTCAGGCTGGGCTGACTACCTCCTGGACATCATCCCGACCGTGCAGGACGACAGGGTCGTGAACCTGTCAGATCCCTCTTTCATACCCCTGCCCAAGCACAGGAGGCTTGAGTCCGAGCGGAATGTCCCCCTGCAGAGCGCCATCGTGGTGCTTGGGGGGGAGGATCCGGCGTCCCTTTCGCTCCCTGCTTCGGTTGCCCTCGCCGCTTGCGGGCTGTCCGTGGTCTGCGTTGCTTCTTCCGAGGAGAAGGCTGCCCGCCTCCGCGAGACGATTGGGGCGAAGTGTCCCGGCGTGAGCATATCCGGTCCTGTCGAGAACCTGAAGGAGCAGCTGTGCCTCTACGATTTGGTTGTCAGCCACTACGGCTTCACGGCATTCGAGGCCGCCGCAGCTGGGGCTGCCGTGATACTGCTAGGCACAAGTCCCCTGCATGAGAGGCTCGCTGTCAAATATGGCTTTGCATGCATCCCTGGAGGGGGAGTGAGCGAGAGGGCCTTTAAGTCCCTGCTTGCCGAGCCCGAGAAGCTGTACAGGGACTGCGGGGAATACTCCCAGGAAACGGGAGCCGGGGCAAAAAGCCTTTCTTCTTTCATCAGGGAGCTTTCCCGGGGAAAGCGGATAGCCTGCCCGGTCTGCCGGAAACTGCCGGAACGTAAGGATCCGGTCGTGGCACGCACCAAGGCGAGGACATTCCGCCGCTGCGCCTCGTGCGGTATGCTCTATATGTCCTGGACCGTGGACGAGAAGCAGACCGAGTATAACCGGGCCTATTTCTACGAGGACTATGAGAAGCAGTACGGCAAAACCTATGAGGAGGATTTCGCCTCCATAAAGGCGCAGGGGGTCAGGAGGATGAGCCTGATTGACTCCATCTACCGCCACCGCCATTCCTCCGTCACGCCGACAATCCTTGATGTGGGCTGCGCGCTCGGCCCCTTCCTGGATGCCGCCAACGACTCCGGCTGGCAGGTCTTCGGGATTGATGTCTCGCAGGACGCGGTGAGCCATGTGACGGGCAAGCTCCATTACCCCGCTATCTGCGCCTCGTTCCCGGACCCGGGCATAAGCGCCCAGTTCGGGATAGACAGGTTCGATGCGCTGACGATGTGGTACGTCATAGAGCACTTCCAGGATTTGGACGGGGTACTGTGTGCGGTGTCCGCTCTCGTCAAGAAGGGCGGTATCTTCGCTTTCAGCACTCCGTCGGCATCCGGCGTGAGCGCGAGGTACAACAAGGACAAGTTCTTCGAGCAGAGTCCTGCCGACCACTATACCCTCTGGGAACCTGGCAGGGCGGCCTCCATACTGAAACGTTACGGCTTCGAGGTCAAGAAAATCGTCTCCACGGGGATTCACCCCGAGAGGTTCCCCGAGAGCCAGAGGAAATGCTCCCCCCAGATCCTTGCCTTCAAGAGCAGGGTCATGAAGCTGGGAGATACCTTTGAGATTTATTGCAGGAAGGTGAAGTGATGTCTGACTTTTCTGGAGAGAAACAAATCCTGATTCTGGGCGCGGGCCTCATGCAGCGTCCTTCCATAGAGGCAGCCCGCGAGCTGGGCTACAGGACGCTTGTCGTGGATGCGAATCCTTCGGCTGTCTGCGTCCCCTTTGCTGACCGCTTCGAGCATGTGGACCTGAAGGACAGGGATGCCCTTGCGGATCTCGCCCTGTCCCAGGGAGATTCCCTTGCTGCGGTCTTTACGGCGGGGACGGACTTCTCTGCCTCGGTCGCATACGTCGCGGAGAAGTGTCATCTGCGCGCGCATTCTTTTCAGGCTGCGCTCAACGCGAGCGACAAGCCCCTGATGCGCTCCTGCTTTGAGAAGGCCGGTGTCCCGTCCCCCTCATTCGTCAAGGTCGGAAGAGGGGACATAGCGGCGTACCTCAAGCAGGGGCTGGACAAGATGAGCTTCCCGAAGGTCGTGAAGCCTGCCGACAACATGGGAGCCAGGGGCTGCCGCCTGATACGTAGTGCGGATGAGTTCCTCCATTCGGTGGAGGCTGCCGTCTCCTATTCAAGGACGGGCACGGCAATTCTTGAGGACTTCATGGACGGGCCCGAATTCTCAATCGACGCGCTCCTTTACGATGGGACGCTGACCATCACGGGCTTTGCCGACAGGCACATATTCTACAAACCCTATTTCATTGAGATGGGGCATACAATGCCTTCGGTCTTCGATGAGGGCAAGAAGAGGGAGCTGATTGCAACTTTCGCACGTGGCATAGCTTCGCTGGGGCTGACCTGCGGGGCGGCCAAGGCTGACATAAAGTATACTTCCTCCGGGCCGATGGTGGGGGAGATTGCCGCCCGCCTTTCCGGCGGCTACATGTCCGGCTGGACCTACCCGTATGCCTCGGGGCTGAACCTGACCAAGGAGGCCATGCGGATTGCGCTGGGTGAGAGGCCCGTGGGTCTTGAGGCTCGGCGTGTCCAGCTCGACGTGGGGCAGGATATGCCCTTTTCGCTCTATGACCTTCCCTGCACGAGGACGAGTGCGGAGAGGGCATGGATTTCTATTCCGGGGCGGGTCAAGGAGATTCTTTCCTTGGATACGGCGGAGGCATAGCCGTATGTCCGGAACGTCATGCCGCGGAATCGTGCGGGCGACAGGGTGGATTTTCCCCGTAACAACGTGGAGAAATGCGGCAATGTCATAGCCGTGTCCGAGAAGCACGGGCTTGCTGTCCGGGCGGCGGAGAACGCTGTCTCTTCCATAATAATCCGTCTGGAACCGGGAAACCGGGATACCGACGCTTTCCTTGCCGGGTCCGAGCAGTTCTGTGAGAAAAACTTCCCTCCTGATGCCTTCGCCCTGTCTGAGGAGGAGAGGAAACTTGTCTTTGACTATGCCGGGCGGCTTGGCAGAATAGAAAAAGATTGCCCATGCTCCGAAACGGGGGATAGGGGATTTTTAAAAGTTGCCGAAAATATCAGTGACTACAACCACCGGAGCCTGCTTGGGACGCTGAAGTTGTTTGACCGGCTCTGTCCTGAGCATCCTGAGATGGATGCCGTGGCGTTTTTCCGCGCCGCTGTCCGTGGCGGACTTCAGGGGCTTTTGTATATGAAGGATTCGCTCTAGGAGGGGCTTTCGATGAGGCTTAGGAATTTCATCCTTCTCTCTTTCCTCACCTTCCTCATCCCGCTTATTGACATTCATGCCGCGGAGCTGGACCTTCTTCAGGAGGCTCGGGCGGAGGGGATTCATGTCTACTGGGACCCCCTCTCCCAGAACTGTGTCCTGGAGAAGGGCGGTCACCAGATTTCCTTCCTCTCGGGCGGAAGCTACATAATAAAGGATTATTCTTCGATTGAGCAGCAGAAGGCCCCGGAGTTGAAGGACGGCATTCTTGTCGCCTCGACGGGCTTCCTGGCCGAGGCAAAGCAGTACTTTGAGAACCCCGTGGCTTCTGCCCCTTCGTCTTCTGCCCCGGCTGCCCCGGTCTCACTGAAGCTGGATCCTGTACCTGACAAGGCTCCCGTGTCCGCCCGTCCTGCGGCTGTGACCTCCGGGCCGTCCGGCATCGTTGTTCCCGACGTCTCGTCGTCTTCCTCCAAGTCTGATGAGGATGTCCGCGCATACAGCATCGGTGCCATCCTCATCGACCCAGGGCACGGAGGGAAAGATCCTGGGGCTAGCGCGACGTTTACGATAAAGGGGAAGAAGACCACGGTCGTGGAAAAGGACATAAACCTCCGTGTGGGACTCAAGCTCTTCGACATGCTGACCAAGGCCTACCCAAAGAAACGGATAATGATGACCCGCAGCACGGACAAGTACTTGTCGCTGGAGGAGAGGACGAACATTGCCAATTCTGTCAAGCTTGGCGAGAACGAGGCCGTCCTTTACCTGTCTGTCCATGTGAATGCCAGCCTGGACAAGGGGGCGACGGGCTTTGAGGTCTGGTATCTTTCTCCGGGTTACAGGCGGCAGGTCATAGACAGCAAGTCTGCGGAGGACAAGAGCCTCCTCACGATACTGAACAGCATGATGGAGGAGGAGTATACCACCGAGTCCATACTTATGGCGAAGTTCATTGAGGACGGCATAAACGCCCAGGTAGGGGCCCAGAGCCCCCGCCGTGGGATAAAAGAGGAGGAGTGGTTTGTCGTCCGTAATGCCAAGATGCCGAGCGTGCTGGTGGAGACGGGGTTCCTTTCCAATGAGCAGGAGGCGGCCCTCTTGTCGGATGACGAGTACTTGAAAAAAATGGCCCTGGGGATATATAATGGGCTTGGAGCATTCATAACTCATTTTGAGAGGTCAAGGGGCTTCACGGGCAACTAGCCTGTGTCTCTGGTGATGATTTTTATGGAAGATGATATAACTTGTGGCCGACATCCCTATATAAGGGCTTTCGCAGTTGTGCTGGCAGTCCTTGCGTTTGTTCTCTCTCTCTTTTTCTATATGAGGGGACACGATAAGGTCCGGCGGCTGATGTATTTTCCGAGCTATGATGCGGGTGGGGTCTGTTGTGAACCGCGTTATCTTCCGAAATATGTTGACGAGCAGCTTTCTCTGTCCGCTTTCGTGGACGAGCTTCTCCTGGGGCCAATGACGAACCGCTACGGGCGGGTCTTTCCTAGGGGAACCAAAGCGGAATACTGTTTCGCCGGGGATGACGGGCAGGGCGGCAAGACCTTGTACGTGGGGTTGAGCAGGGATGCGCTGTTTGCCGGAGAACTTCTTTCTGTCAGGGAAGAGGTGGATTTATTGAGGTTAAATATTGTGAAGAACTTCACATATTTAAATAAAATAGATGTCGCCATTGATGGTGTCAGTGTCTATGAGGAATGACCTTTTTGCGTCCTTTTAGTCGGCTCACTCAAAAAAACGGGTGAATTTCGATTAAAATAAGTTGACAAAATCGGCTTCTTATTAGATACTAGATAGTATCAAGGCTACATCAAAAGTATAAAAGGAGTTTCGAATGAAGAGAACTTTTATGTTAATCACTGCTGCCATGTTCTTGGCAGGAAGCTTTGCTTTTGCGAGGGAGTCAACTGTTATCGACTTCTCCCTGCTGACGGCTGACGCTGTTGCGGACGAGAGCGGAACCCCCACGCAGAACGCCAGGACCGTGATGGACTATGCGAAGGCTGCAGGAACAAGCTGGACGAGCGAGCAGAAGGCTCTTATGAAGACCTCTCTGGCCCTGACCCAGTGGGAAGTTGAGTTGAACTCATCTGCCAAGGAGACTGTTGCTCTTGGAACCTCTCGCACCGTCGCCGCTCCCGTGAACCAGAACGCCAACGTTCCGTTCGCCGGGCAGAATGTCCTCGGTGTTTACGTGCTGTTCCCCAAGTGGGCTCACAACGCCAGCGCGAAGATTGTTCCCCCCTTCCAGATTCAGGCTTACGAGCTGCTTGCTGATGCCGATGCCAACGGAAACCGCTTGGCTCCGACTGATGAGCAGAAGGGACAGTACCTCTTCGACAATGGCTACGGTGTTGTCCGCAATGTCGGAACGCTGAAGTCTGTTTCCGTTACGACCTTCGGTGACAACTACCCCCACAAGCTCTATGTCCTTCTTGGTGACCAGGACGGTGTTTCTCGCCGCTACTATATGGGCACTCTCCTGTTCGACGGATGGAAGACCCTCGTTTGGAACAACCCGAACTACCTGTCTGATGTCCGCGCCCGCGAGATTCGCGTGTACCCGATTTATCCCCGTGGACTTCCCTATGTGAAGTTCGAGGGCTTCCAGGTTGCCCGTGATGCCGCTGACGATGGTGGACACTATGTCGGATACTTCAAGGATGTCAAGATCATCTATGACCTCGCCGTTCTTTCTACCGACCGTGACATCAACGAAGAGGACCTGTGGGGAATCATCGCTCAGGAGGAGAAGGATCGCCAGGATCGCGAGATGGCCAACTTCGGAACGAAGCAGGTCAACCGCTACCTCGAGCAGAGCAAGGAAGCTACGGAGTCTGAGTTCACCTCTTCTCTGTATGACAACTCCAACTCTAACGCTCAGTAAGCGATAGCCGGTTCGAATACAGCTTTATAAACTAGGCAGAAACTTATTCTTGCCTAGTCAAAGCAGAAAGCCGTCCCCTATAGGACGGCTTTCTTTTTAGTTCCTTGCAGGTGCGGATATAATGAAAGATGCGAAAGAGCTTCCCAAGAAAGTCAAGATTGAACGCCTTTACTCAAGTTATGGGCCTGTTTTTTGTGAAGTGCTCGGGAAGATTGAGAACAAACTGAAAGCGAATATCCGCCTCCAGTCCATGCCGACTTATAAGGCACGAATAAAGTCTTTCCCCAGCTATTATAAGAAAATACTAAGGCAGAAACCCAAGGAGTCTTCCCAGACAGAAAAGCTTGTCACGCTGACGGACATGCTGGGCATCCGAATTATCTGCGCGTTCATGGAGGACACGGAAAATGTTGTCACTCAGCTTGGAAGCTTTCTGAATGTGCGTGAGATAGAGCATAAGGGGTACGATCAGTCCTTCCGCGAGTTCGGCTATGAGTCCGTTCATGTCTTGATTGAGATTCCCGAGGATTGTCGGCCTGTGGAGCACCTTACTCCTGTTCTCCCTGAGGACATGGTTTTTGAAATTCAAGTCCGGACTATATTACAGGATGCATGGGCAGAGGTAGAGCATGAGCTTATCTACAAGACAGACTTCAATCCCTTTGACAAGCCCTTGCGTCGCAAGCTCGCCGCCATAAACGCAAACCTGAACCTGGCGGATACAATTTTTCAGGAAATCCGTGATTACCAGAACAAGCTCCAGGCGGAACTTGGAATAAGGCGCAATACCTTCTATGATAAGGCCGACCGCATTACCGATGATGAGCTTGGATTCGACAGTTCCGGGAAAGCCGGCAAGTCATTTGTTCCCATGCCGTCGATTTACGAGAAGGACAGCATCGATGATCTGGTGCTTTCGGCCCTGCACGAGCATAACTTGGGGAACTTCGACAAAGCCGTGTCGATATATACGCAGATTCTGGACAAAAAAGCCGTCCTGCAGGATACGATGATGTCCGTAATCCTGAAGCACCGGGGCATGGCATACTTTGCGCAGAACGAGTATGACAAGGCGATAGAGGACTTTAAGTCAAGTGAGGGGTATGATTCAAAGGCATTCCGCTCCATTTACTATCAGGGCATAGTCTACGAGGTACTCAAGAATTATGATGAGGCCATTGGCTGTTTCAACCGGTCTCTTTCTATAGACCCTTTCCAGAGTCATGTCTATTACAGGCGGTCAGTCTCTTACTTTGAGAACGGGAAATATGAGGAGGCGATGGCGGACATAAACAAGGCGTTCGAGCTGGGGCTGGACAATGAGGACACCCGCCAGCTCCGTGGGAAGATACTCAAGAAATTCGACATGGATATGTGACTGAAGGCCTAACCTTCCCTCTTGACGGCGTTATTAAAAAATGCTATTGTATGGATGTTCCGTCCATGCATGGAATCCTGTCTCCTTCGTCTAGTGGTTAGGACATCGGGTTTTCATCCCGACAACATGGGTTCAATTCCCGTAGGAGATGAAGATGCCTTTTAGAGTTGCCGTTGACAAGCTTCTCTAAAAATGCTAGCATAAATCAATATCAAATAATTTAAAAAAGGAGCCGGAAAGAGGCTCCTTTTTTGTTGCATTTAGGTAGGTTTATATTGGAGTATATTCCATACGAGGGCATACCATACTTCAGGAAGTGTGCGGATGCCGTACAGGGGACAGGGGTGCAGCTCGTGGAGCTTCATGTTGTGCCCCAGAAAGGAAACGTCCAGGTTACGGCGGTAATCGCCAGAAATGCTGCGGAGGATGTCTCCGTTTCGGACTGCTCAAAGGCGCATCACGCTCTGCAACCGGTTATCCTTGCTCTCCTTCAGGAAGAGAGGGATGACATCACGGAGGACAATCTTTCCATGGAGGTCTGCTCACCGGGTACCGAGCGTAATATAAAGAACGCCGCCGAGTTCGAGCTTTTTAAAGGTCGCGAGATACGGGTCTGGGACAAGAATGTCGGCGACTGGGTGAAGGGGGTCATCCGGTCTTCCACGAGGGAGTCCTTGACTCTTGCTTCCGGTGATAGTGAAATGTGCATACAATACGGCGATATAGCAAAAGCAAAATTTATTCATAACTAGAGAGGTTTGATATGTCAGAAAAGGCCGAAAAGTCGAATATGGCCGAAGCCATCCGTGCCCTGCAGGCAGAGAAGAGGATGAGCGATGATGCGATTAAACAGACGATTGAAGATATGGTCAAGGCCGCCTATAAGAAGACCTTTGGTCACAATGAGAACTGCATCGTTAAGTTCAAGGATGATCTTTCGGGCATAGACGTTTATTCAAGGAAAGTTGTTGTAGACGGTGTGTATGACCCGTCTACGGAGATAGAGCTGGAGGAAGCGAAGGAACTCAGTGATGAATGCGAGATAGATGATGAGCTTGATATTCCGATTGACCCGCATACTTTTGCCCGGTCTGCGGTCACGCAGGGAAGGCAGACGGCTCATCAGGCTTTGAACGAGAGTTTCAGGGAGAGCCTCTACAAGGAATATGAGAGACGGAAGGGTGATGTCATTGCTGGAATCTACCAGCGGGAAAGGAACCAGAATATCTACGTCGAGATTGAAAGGGCCGGAGACGGCGTTGAGGCTGTCCTTCTTAAAAAATTCCAGAGTCCGCGTGAGACCTATGAGAAGGGAGACAAGATAAAGGCTGTCGTCGTTGATGTGAAGAAGACTCAGAGTGGAATTCAGCTTATCCTGAGCCGTTCTGATCCCAAACTCGTGCAGAACCTGCTCAGTATGGAGGTCGCGGAGATTTCCGACGGGACTGTCGGGGTTTACAACATTGTCCGCGATGCTGGTTACAGGACCAAAATTGCAGTTTACTCCAACAAGAGCGATGTCGATCCCGTCGGAGCCTGTGTCGGACCTAAAGGTGTTCGCATTCAGAATGTCATCAAGCAGCTTGAGGGCGAGAAGATTGATGTGCTTCCCTATGTGGACGACCCAAGGGAGTTTATTGCAGCCGCTTTACAGCCCGCAGAGGTCAAGAAGGTATACATTCAGGACTATGACAAGAAGGAGGCCCTGGCGGTTGTCAGCGAGAGCCAGGCTTCCCTTGCGATAGGAAAGAGTGGCATGAACGTCAATCTTGCTAACCGCCTGTGCAAGTGGAACATCGATGTCAAGACCGAGGCACAGGTTGCCGAGCTTGACCTGGTTGATTCCAGCAGCAGCCTCAAAGCTGCCGAGGATTTGTTCCGGTCTGTCGAGGAGGAAGTCTCATCCGTTTCCGAGCTTCCCGGTATTGATGAGCGTATCGCCGGGGTTCTCAAGGAGGCCGGCTACGATGACATACAGAAGTTCAGCGATGCTGTCGCTGATGGTAGCATAAAGAACGTGGAGGGGTTGACCGAAGAGGACATCGCGCTTGTCAACAAGGTCATAAGTGAGAACGTAGTATTCGCTGATGAGGAGCCTGAGGACGGAGAGTCCATCGGTCAGGGACAGGAGGATTCTTCTGGCGCAGCTAGCGTTCAGGAGGAGTCTGAGGAGGAGGAGTACTTCTGCCCGGAGTGCGGTGCCAAGATAAGCCTCAGTATGACGAAGTGCCCGAATTGTGGCGTAGAGTTTGCATTTGAAGAGGAATAAGGAAACAGGATAGATATGGCGGATGAAACTGAAAAAAAGCCTAGCGTAATTTTACACAAGAAAGAGAACAAGACTGGTGTGCCCCAGCCTCAGAATCAGCAGCCCAAGAAAAAGGTCGTCGTTGTCAAGCGAAAGGGGCCAGCCGCTCCTGCGGGACTGGCGGCAAAGGGCAAGCAGGACGCTCCCGTCAAGGACGGCAAGGAGAAATTCCGTGTCGTCGTAAAGAAGCCGTCCGATTCATCCGCAGACTCAAAGCCAGTGGTTGCTGCCGGGCAAGCCGAGGAGCGCCCGGCCGAGACACCCGTGAAGCCCGTCCAGACTGTTGTGGAGCGGGCAGAGAAGCCTGAGAAGAAGGAAGAACCCGCATCTCAGACCGGCAGTTCGCAGTCCTCTCAGGATGCCGGGCAGTCCGGTCAGAACAAGGGCCGCTCACAGAGCAGTCCTGTCCCGTTCGTCCTGAACCAGCAGCGGCCAAATGTCCGTGCCGGGAACCTCAGCGGCTACGGCAGGGGACGTGGTGGTTACGGCAACTACCGCGGTGGCCGCAACAATGGCGGTAACAACAACCAGGGAAATTTTACCGGTGCGCAGGCCCGCGAGGGATACCAGAACCGTCAGGGCGGTGGCTATGGCAACAACCAGAACCGCGGCGGCTACGGCGGACAGAACCGTCAGGGTGGCTATGGCAATAATCAGAACCGTGGCGGCTACGGTGGGCAGAACCGTCAGGGCGGCTACGGCAACGGCCAGAACCGTGGCTATGGCAACGGAGGACAGTTCGGCGGCGGAAGGCCAGGCTTCGGACAGGGAACGGGAAGACCGGATTCTTTCAATTCGCCAGCTTCCATGCAGACCAACAAGACACCTGCAAAGAAAACCTTCAAGGGCAAAAAGCCCGTGTACACGCACGACAAGGAGAAGGAGGAGTCCTTTGACGAGGAGGAGCTGTACCAGAACAAGAAGCGTCAGAACACGCCGTCCAATGCTGTTCCTGAGCAGATAGACATCATGGACACGATTTCCGTGTCCGACCTCGCCAAGAAGATGAACCTCAAGGCCGGGGAAATCATCGGAAAACTCATGTCTATGGGCATGATGGTCACGATAAACCAGTCCATTGACTCTGATACAGCCACCCTTCTTGCGGAGGAATACAACTGCAAGGTCCACCTGGTCAGCCTTTACGATGAGACCGTCATCGAGAGCGAGCAGGGCGATGAGGCCGGTGTCAAGCCGCGTCCCCCGATTGTCACGGTCATGGGTCATGTAGACCACGGAAAGACCAAGACGCTCGATGCTATCCGCAACGCCCACGTCGCGGAGGGCGAGGCCGGAGGAATCACCCAGAAGATTGGAGCCTACAAGGTTTCCACGGAGAAGGGCGAGATAACCTTCTTGGATACCCCGGGACACGAGGCATTCTCCATGATGCGCGCTCGCGGAGCCCAGATTACCGACATCGTTGTCCTTGTCGTCGCCGCTGATGACGGCGTGATGCCCCAGACAATGGAGGCAATTAACCATGCCAAGGATGCGAAAGTTCCGATTATCGTCGCCGTCAACAAGATAGACAAGCCCGATGCGAACCCCGACCGGGTTATGACCCAGCTTTCCGAGCTGGGACTGACCCCGGAAGAGTGGGGAGGCGAAACCCAGTATGTCAAGATTTCTGCCCTCAAGAAGGAAGGCATCGACGACCTGCTCGATGCCATCCTCCTTCAGGCCGAGATGCTGGAACTGAAGGCCCAGTACGACTGCCGCGCCGAAGGAAAGGTCATCGAGTCCCGCATAGACCAGGGACGCGGTGTCGTCGCTTCCGTCATAGTCCAGCGCGGAACCTTGAAGGCAGGTGATCCTTTCGTTGCCGGTGTCTATTCAGGACGTGTCCGCGCGATGTTCAACGACCGCGGCAAGAAGATAAAGGAGGCCGGGCCCTCCATGCCTGTCGAAGTCCTCGGTATAGAGTCCATGCCGAATGCGGGAGACCCCTTCCAGGTCACTGAGTCCGAAAAAGAGGCCCGCGCATTCGCCGCCAAGAGGCAGGAGCTCAAGCGCTTTGAGGATGCCAAGGCCGTCAAGAAAGTCACGCTCGACAACCTCTACTCTACGATTGAGCAGCAGGAGACCAAGGAGTTCAAGGTCATCATCAAGGCAGACCTGCAAGGAAGCGCGGAGGCCCTCAAGACTTCCCTCGAGAAGCTTTCCACCAAGGATATCCGCCTTGTCGTCATCCACTCCAGCGCGGGTGCGATCAACGAGAGCGACGTCAACCTTGCCGCCGCCGATGACAATGCGATTATCATCGGATTCAACGTCCGCCCGACCCCCAAGGCCAAGGCTCTTGCCGATCAGGAGAAGGTTGAGATCCGGAAGTACAACATCATCTATGCCTGTGTCGAGGAAATCAAGCAGGCGATGGAAGGCATGCTCAAGCCCGACACCAAGGAAGAGGTCACCGGTACGCTCGATGTCCGCAACACCTTCAAGGTTCCCAAAATCGGAATCATCGCCGGATGTTACGTCACGAGCGGTGTCATCAAGCGGAGCAGCAGCGTCAACGTCATCCGTGACGGCGTGGTCAAGTTCACCGGTAAGGTCGCCTCCCTCAAGAGGTTCAAGGAGGACGCTAAGGAAGTCCGCGAGGGCTTTGAGTGCGGACTCGGAATCGAGAACTGGCAGGACCTTCAGGTCGGTGACCAGATTGAGGCCTTTGAGTTCGTCGAGATTGCCCGTAAGCTGGGCGATACTCTCGTGGACGAGCGGGCCGAGATGGAGAAACAGCAGGCTCAGCGTGAGGCTGCCGCGGCCGCCAAGGCCCTTGCCGAGAAGCAGGAGCAGCAGCTTGCGGAGAAAGCCGCCAAGGAAGCCGGTAAGGCTGCCAAGGCTGAGGCTGCTCGGAACGGCGGTCAGTAATGGGACAGTACAGGTTGCTTAAGCTGGGCGAGCAGCTCAGAAAAGAGATTTCCTCCATGATTATGAAGCGTGAGGTCAAGGACCCAAGGGTCAGTGAATTCCTTTCCATAAACAGGGTGGAAGTCTCCAAGGATCTTGCCCATGCGAAAGTCTACGTCTCCTCCTTCATGGACGAAGCGTCCGTCAAGCGTGGGGTCGAAGGCCTTCAGAGCGCGGCGGGCTTCATCCAGTCTTCCATCGCGGGCAAGCTCCGCATTTATAAGTTCCCCAAGTTCACCTTCATCGCGGATTTCTCGATGCGGGATGGATACGATATGGTCCAGCGGCTCAACGAGCTTGAGAAGGAATCCCTGGCCATTGAGTCTGCCAGGACTGAAGGGAATACGGCAATAGAAGCAGATGCCGAAGAAGAAAAAGAATCCTGAGAACCCCTCCGGCATTATCCTCTATGCCAAGCGTTCGGGCATAACCAGTTTTTCCTCCCTGTGGAGCGTCAAGAAAGCGATTGACTGCGACAAGGTCGGCCATACGGGGACGCTTGACTCCTTTGCGGAGGGGCTTCTTGTCGTCCTGTCGGGCAGCCTGACGCATCTTGTCTCCCATGTCACCTCGTTCAGGAAAAAATACCTTGCGGTGATATGCTTTGGTACCGGGACCGATACCCTTGACCCCGTGGGCAGGCTGACCGGGGAAGGAAAGGCTCTCTCCCGTGAAGATGTCGCCGCCGCATGCTCTCATTTTACCGGCGCGTTGCTGCAAGTTCCTCCCGTGTTCTCTGCCCTTCATGTCGGCGGGCAGCGGGCAAGCGACCTTGCACGCAAGGGGGGCGAGGTAGACCTGGAGTCCCGGCAGATTTTTATCTATAAGAACGAGCTTCTGGATTACAAGGCGGCTGATGAGTCCTGCAAGAACTCCTATGCCCTTGTCGAGGTTGAGTGCTCCAAGGGAACCTACATACGTGCCTTGGCCCGCGACATGGCGGCCTTGTTCGGAAGCGTCGCCCACCTTTCCGCCCTCCGGCGGACGGAGGTAGGTCCATTCGCTCTGGAAGAGGCCGCCTGCTTCTCTCTCCTCGATGACTTTACGATAGAGAACGCCATCGAAAAAGAGAAGCTGATGCGGCAGGACGGAATTTCCCCGCAGAAAGACGGGGAGGATGTTTTTGCCGACATACGGAACCATTTCCTCTCGTTTACCCCAGGTCTTGCGTTCAGCTGCGGGCTCCGGGCTGAAGGCCTCAAGGCGGAATGGGAGAAAGCCTACCTGAACGGCCGTCCGCTTTCTGCCAAGATGTTCGTGCCACTTCCGATGGACGCGGACTCTGAGGCCGATTTCAAGGCCTGCGAGAGCCAGGACGAGAGGGCTGTTTTCTATGAGAACGGCCTTTTTGCCGGTATGACCCGAATTGGGGCAAGCCGCCCCGAGTATTCTTTCGTTGTCCCCAAGAAGAGCGAAAAACTTAGGGTTTACAGCTGGGCGGACATGCAGGAGGGGGAAATCCCCAAAGTCTGGAAGGAGAAGGGCGTTGCCCTCTCTGCCGGTAGCTTCGATGCCCTGCACCGCGGCCACCTTGCCCTGATAGATGCCGTCCTTGCGCAGAAGAAGCTCGTGCCCGGCATAGTGCTTTTCAGGAGCCCTTTCCGTGGCGAGGACGGCAGCTTGCTTCCTTCCGCGCTGAGCCTGAGGCAGCGGCTTGAGTTCCTGGAAAAGCGGGGTGTCCGTTTTGCCGTGGTGCTGGATTTTTCCCCCGCACTGGCACGGACTGACGGGGAAGTCTTC
>JAFSSU010000136.1 GCA_017450845.1 Treponema sp. | reverse complement strand
GAAGCGGCCTTGGCATGAGCGTGACGAACAGCGACACCGAGGCGACGATGGAGATAAAGCTGAACGACAGCACTGCCTCCGAGAGCGAGAGCCTGGCCGACGGATTCAATAAGATAGAAGTCACCGCGGTCAAGAGCGAGGTCCTGCCCCCGGTCACGGTGAGGAAGAACATCTACGTGGTCAAGGCCCTGTCCGAGGACGACATAGATCTGGCCTTCCCCAACGGAACGGAGACGGCGGCGGACTCGGGCATCTGGCAGTACCGCTACTCGCAGGCCGACAACCTCAAGATGACCGTTACGAACAATTACGGCGGCGCCAGCGTCGGCGAGCACTCGTCCATAAAAGTGGAGGTGTCCACCACCGTGACCAATTCGGACGGAACGACGACGAAAAGCTCTGCGGAATACACGGACAACAGCAAGGTGGAGAACAAGGATTTGCTGGACGGCTCCCACAGCCTCACCATTACCCTCTCCAAGCCCAACTGCGAGGACGTCAAGCTGGAGAAGACCATCACCTCCGCAATAAAGCCCATAAAGGTGTATGTTAGAGATAGCGCAACGCATATTAAATTTGAGGAAAGTGGTACTTTGACGATGCGGGGAAGCCTCTATATCGGCGTGAACCCGCACGGGCAGTATGCCTATGCCTATGGTGTCGTTAACACATCTGGCTCTTGTACGTGGCTGGAAATCCGGAATCTTGCGAACGGCGGCAACTGGAATGGCGATGTGACTGAGCAGGGAGCGGTTGACCGCACTGGCGATGTCTATATAAGGAACAAGGACGACAAGCTCTGCTACAAGACTGAAGACCTGCATAGGGCTAACGGGAACCCCTTCAAGGGTATAATCAAGGTTGATTTCGTCCCGAATTTGAAATCGACCCAGTACGATTTGTGGGTTAATGTTACGAATGACACGCCTCAGCGTGTTGGTAACGGAGCAAATTCGATACACGAGATAAAACTTGGTTTGGACGACGGATACTGATAACGCGGTGGAGGACTGACGGGCAGACTTGCATCCCGCCGGGACGCACACCCCGCGTCCACGTGGGCATCCCCTGCCATATCGGGGGAACGTATAAAGTGGGGGAGCCAAAGCGAGCATCCCCTACTATTATAGAAGGGAACGTATGGAGCAGGGCGGGACCCCAGAGCGGGCATCCCCTGCTGTATCAGAGGGAACGTATGGAGCGGGGAGGGGATTCCAGAGCGGACATTTACTGCCGCATCACAGGGAACGTATGGAGCGGGGAGGGATCCCCCTAGCGGGCATTTGCTTGCGCTCATTGAGCTGTGTGCCAGTCCGCATTAGCTCTCAAATGCGTATGCTACAGATGCAAGCACCCGCCCGCGACGGGGGAATCCCCGCGGGAATAAGTTCCCGTCGCTGGGGAGGCAAGCACCAGCCCGTTGGGCGTAGCCCGGGGACACTCTGCGGGAATACGTTCCCGTCGCTGGGGAGGCAAATGCCAGCGCAGCGTCAAGGCTATACGTTCCCGCCCCGTCGGCGGATGAAAGGAGACAATGGAAGATAACATGAGAAGGACAGATTATGCGCGCTAGGCTGAAGGCGGCGCGCGGACCGAGGCTTCCCCCGGAGAACGGGCTTGTCCCCGCGGACGAGCTGAACGAGCGCGTCATCAAAGTATTGGACGGCTACTACCTCATCGGCGTGAGGAGGGACAAGGAATCCTTCTATGCCCTGTCCGAGGAAGACCTGAAGGACAGGTACGGCTGCGTCTGCGGGCTCTTCCTGAACTACGTGATGGACGGCGAGCTGGACAAGGCGTGGAAAATCATAGAAGGGATGGACGAGGATTACTGGCTCCGCCATACCTTCATCCTTGTGTTCCCCGGTGTCAGCCTCAGTCAGTTCCTGAAAGCACTTTGGAAGGTAAAGGAGCTGAAAATCCGCATGAAATCAGTCATCAGCGCGGGCCGCCCGACCGTCCTGAACGGGGTGATGGACTTCACCCGCCTGGGGCCTTTCCTTGAGGGGAAGAAGGATTTGTTCATCGATGGCATAAGCTGGCTGTACGACCCGGACATAGCCCCCGCCACATACGAGCTCGGCCTTGCCGAATGGTACTACCAGAATAACCGGGTTGCCGAGGCGGGAAAAATCGTAAGGCGGATAATAAAGGAATTTGACAATGAGACGCAGAGGCGGCTCATGTTCGTCGCCCTGTACCTGAAGGCAAAGGTCGAGTTCGCCAGCGACAAGATACCCGACGCTTACGGCTACATAAAGAGCGTCCGCAGGTTCGCGCACTACGAGGGCGAGCTGGAGTTCTCCTACAACATAGATGCGGCGGAAACCTACGCCGCCCTTTTTGACGGCAAGTACGAAATCGTCTCCGGCTGGCTGGCCAGCGAGGCGCCGAACGAGTTCGACGACTTCTGCATGCTGGACCTGTACCGCTATATGATAAAAATCCGCTGCTACATCGTCAACAAGAAGTATATGTCGGTGGTCGCCCTCGCGGAACGGCTGAGGCCGCTCCTGCAGGAGGGGAGAAGGACCATGGACCTGTGCGAGATGGACCTGCTGCTGTCCGTCTGCTACTTCCGCACGGAGGAGAAGGAGCTTGCCTGCGTCGCGCTCGGGCGCGCGCTCAGGATTGCCAGGCGGCGGGGCTACTTCCGCCTGCTCGCGGACGAGGGCCCTGCCCTCCTGCCGCTCCTGGTGCACTACATAAAGACCAGGGGCGAGACTCCCTGGCTGATGTCACTGCTGGAGGTGACGCGCAGCGTGGCGGCCAGCTACCCCCTCTACCTTAAGCCCATCAACAGGGGCGGGGCAGTTTTCTCCAAGACAGAGATTTCAATCCTGAAATTCCTGGAGCAGGGCAAGGACAAGAAGGACCTGGCGAAATTCTTTTTCCTCAGCGAGAACACTATCAAGTTCCACCTGAAGAACATTTACAGGAAACTGGACGCGGGCTCCGCCTATCAGGCGGTGTGGGAAGCCCGGCTTCTGGGAATCATTTAGGGGCAAATAAATTATGGAAGCTGACATCAGCGGAGAAAAAAACATGGAAAACGAGACTGTGGAGGCGGAGAAAAAGCTTGTCCCGGCGGAAGAGCTTACAAAAAGGATGTTCAATTTTTTCAGGGGGTATTATCTCGGCGGGGCAAGAAGGGACAGGGATTCATTCTATGCCCTGACCCCTGAGGAGTTAAAGGAGAATCCGCTCTGTCTGTGCGGCTTGTACGTCAACCTGATTATGGACGGGGAGCTTGACAGGGCATGGAAAATCCTGGATAAGTTCGATAAGGAAAGCCTGGCCCGGATTGGCATGGAGGTTTCTTACCCGGGGATTACGGTCAAGAGGCTCCTTGAGATAGTCAGCTACATGAAGTCCATCGGCGTGCAAGTGCCGACCATACAGGTTACCGCGGGCCGGCCCACCGTCCTGAACGGGGTCCTTGACTATACCCGCCTGGGGCCCTTCCTGGTGAGGAGGAAGGACGATTTCCTAGATGGGATGAAGCTCATGTACGATTCCGCCATAGCCTCTGCCATGTACAAGCTGTGCCTCTCCGAATGGCTGTACCAGCAGAACAAGCTCATGGATGCCGGCCTCCTGGTCAGCAAGACGATAAAGGAATTCGACAACGACCAGCAGAGGCGGCTCCTCTTCGTCGCCCTCTACCTGCAGACCAAGATACTGCTCGCGAGCGGCAAGGCGACAAACGTGCCCTGCTACATAAAGAACATCCGCCGCTTCGCGAAGACGGAGGGAGGGCTTGAGTTCTCCCGCAACATCGACGCGGCGGAGGCATACGCTTTCCTGTATGAGGGGAACCATGCCGCGATCGCCGGCTGGATGGGAAGCGACGCTCCCGACGAGATGACGGACTTCTGTATGCTGGACCTATACCGCTACATGATAAAAATCCGCTGCTACATCGTCCTGGGAAAGCACATGGCGGTGCAGGCCCTCGCCGAGAAGCTCCGCCCCCTGCTCGAGGAGGGCAGGAGGGAGATGGACCTCTGCGAGCTTGAGCTGCTGCTCGCGATATGCTTTTTCCGCTCGGACGAGAAGGAGCTCGCATTCCGCTCGCTCAACTCCGTGCTGAGGACTGCCAGAAGGCGGGGCTACTACCGCCTGGTCGCTGACGAGGGGGCGGCCCTCCTGCCCCTGCTCGTGGAATATATATGGGTGAAGGGTGAGACTCCTTTCCTGATGCGCCTGGCGGAGGACACGAGGGACATGGCGGCATGGTATCCCCTCTACCTGAAGCCCGCGAGGAAGAATGACGTGGAATTCTCCAAGATGGAGCTGGGCGTGCTCAAGTTCCTGGAGCAGGGCAAGACGAACGAGGAGATCGCGGACTGCTTCTTCATCAGCGTGAACACGGTCAAGTTCCACATGAAGAACATCTACCGCAAGCTGGACGTATCCTCACCGACTCAGGCCGTATGGGAAGCCCGTCTCATGAGGATTATATAGAAAGGAATTCATAAGAGAGGAAGCAATATTATGGAAAGAAACAAGATATCGCTCAGGACGGAGGTCCTTATAGGGACGATAGGTTCGATGCTGCTGGCGACGCTCTTCCTGGGCGTGACCTCCGTGTTCCTGGCGCGGCGGATAATCAGGCAGTCCACGGTCAGCTTGGTGGAGCGGACGATGCAGACGCTGGGCGGGCAGGTTTCCGGCATACTGGGGGGATACAACGATCTGGTCGTGAACCTGTCCAATGCCGCGACTTATGTGGAGCCGCGCGAGAAGCTCCGCGACGTCGTCAACGGAATCGGCAAGGACATGCCGTCGGACACCATGTGTTACTTCGCGAGTTACGAACAGATATGGGAGGGCGGCTGCGTCTACACGAGCATCGGCTGGGAGGCCCCCTCCGACTTTGACATACAGTCCCGCCTCTGGCACAAGAATGCCATAGCGAACCAGGGGAAGGTGTGCTACACGGAACCCTATACCGACGCAAACACGGGCAAGCTGAACATCACGCTCAGCTACCGGGTGCTTGACGGCGAGGGGAAGCTCAGGGGCATCGCGGCGGCCGACATCGTGCTGGACGCGCTCAGCGAGGCCGTAAAAAAGATTTCCCTCTCGCAGAACAGCCGGATACACATCGTCACAAAGGACGGCCTGTACCTGACCAACGACGATTTTTCGGCAATCATGAAGAAGAACTACTTTGACTCCGTCTCGTTCAAGTCCTATTCCCGGACCGGCTATCTGGACGGTACGGCAAAGGCCTTTCTGGAAGACGGGATGTTCTACGGCGTGCACCCCATAAAGGATACCGACTGGTTCATCGTGGTGGACGGGCCCGAGTCCGATTTCTCCAGCGAGCATTTCAAGATGATACGCTATGTCTTTGTAATCCTTGCGTTCCTCATCCTGCTGATGATCGCGACAGATACCATCCTGTCCAACCGCGTGTCCCGGCACTTCAAGGAGATGGCTTCCGGCTGCGAGCTCATCGCCAAGGGGGACTTCAGCCGCCGCTACCCGGACTACCACACCAAGGAGGCCGCCCTGCTCGCGAACGGCTTCAACCTCTTCTCGGAGAGGCTTGAGAGCATGGTCGGGACGATAGGGAACTCAAGCTCCGTCCTGGAGGAGGTGTCCAAGGACATGAAGGAGAGCGTCTCGTCCGTGTCCGACTCCATGACGAGCATCCGCCTGGGCATAGGCAACGTGCAGGAGCAGGTGCGGAGGCAGTCGGACGGCTTTGACGAGACTTCGGCCGTCATAAAGGGGGTGGCGACCAGCATCTCCACCGTCAGCGAGATGATCGACAGCCAGACTCAGAGCATCCGCGAGTCCTCGTCGGCGGTCGGCCATCTGGTCAAGGGCATAGAGCAGATAAGCGGCTCCATGGAGTCCATGGCGAGCGCGTTCGCCATGCTGGACAGGGAGGCCCAGAGCGGCATGTCAAAGCAGGAGAAGGTGAACGAGCGCATCTCGCAGATAGAGCAGCAGTCCAAGATGCTTCAGGAGGCCAACACCGCCATCGCGTCCATAGCGAGCCAGACCAACCTGCTCGCGATGAACGCGGCGATCGAGGCTGCCCATGCGGGCGAGGCGGGAAAGGGCTTCGCGGTCGTCGCGGACGAAATCCGCAAGCTTTCCGAGACATCCTCCGGCCAGTCCAAGACGATAGGCGAGCAGCTCAAGAACATACAGGACAGCATCGGGGACATCGTGTCGGCCTCCCAGGAGTCCAGCGACGCATTCTCCGGCGTGTCGGAGAGGATTCACGAGACTGACTCCCTCGTGCAGTCGGTGCGGGGCTCCCTTGAGGAGCAGAACGAGGAGTCGCGCGGTGTCATCGCGACGCTGGAGGGAATGGACAGGACGGCGGAGAACGTGCGCTCCTCCTCCACCCAGATGGCGGACGGAAGCCAGAGAATCCTTGAGGAGATGGACAAGCTGCGCGGCTCGCTCGAGGCGGTGCAGGGCAGCATGGCGAGCATGTCCGATATAGCCCAGGGGGTCGTCAAGAGCGGCATGAGGCTGGACAAGTGCGTGGAGTCCCTGGACACGAGCGTAACCCGGCTCGGGGCCGACGTGCGCAAGTTCAAGGGCGCGTAACTAAGCCCGCCGGACTTTTGTTCTTCACATATGAGAGACTATAGAAGAACATTCGTCCTGGCGGCCCTGCTCGCCGCCTTTGCCGGCTTTCTGGGGGCAGAAAGCTCCGTCAAGCTGCTGAACCGGACGGTCGAGCTGTCCTGGTCGGATAACGTCACCGTGGACTCCGCCGCCTTCTCGGACGTGAAGGCCGGGGACACGATCGAGCTGAAGTACAAGAACATAAAGGCCGACTACCACAAGTTCAAGGTCTACGGTGTCGGCCCGTCCGGCTGGCAGCCGCTCGGCTACGGCGGGGTCAAGGGCGCGGGGTTCGCGAACGGCGACCTGGAGACGGAGAAGAGCTCCGGCAGCATAGTGCTGACCCTTACGGAAGACGATGCCGCCAACCTGAAGAAGGGCGGGCTGATCATGCACGGCTACGGGCTCAAGGTGTCCGCGATGACCCTGGCCATGGCAGCCGGCACTGTCTCCGTGCCCGCCAACAAACGTCCCCACAAGCCCAACACGGAGCCCAAGTCCGTTTCCGACGGCAAGGCGCAGTCGGGACCCGTGGGCGGCCCCTTCGCCGAGCACGGCAGGCTGCACGTGGACGGGGCTTATCTTTATGACAGCCACAACTCCCGCTACCAGCTCCACGGCATGTCCACGCACGGGCTCGCCTGGTTCGGCGGCTACATCAACAAGGACGGCTTCAGGACCCTGCGCGACGACTGGAACGCGAACGTCGTCCGCCTGGCCCTCTACCCCGGCGAGTACAACGGCTACTGCAACGGGGGCAACCAGGAAGAGCTCAAGAAGCTCGTCTGTGACGGGATCGACTATGCCTCCTCGCTCGGCATGTACGTCATCGTGGACTGGCACGTCCTCAGCGCCAACCCGAACCAATACAAGGAGGCCGCAAAGACCTTCTTCGCGGATATTTCCCGCAAGTACGGCTCCTACGGCAACGTCCTCTACGAGATATGCAACGAGCCGACGGGCTCCGACTGGGACAGGGTGCTCAAGCCCTACGCCGAGGAGCTAATACCTGTAATCAGGCAGAACGACCCGGACGGAATCGTCATCGTCGGCACCAACACCTGGTCGCAGGAGGTGGACAAGGCCGCCAAGAACCCAATCACGGCCTACCGCAACGTCATGTACACCCTGCACTTCTACGCGGACACGCACACCCAGTGGATGCGCGACCGCCTGGAGGCCGCCGTCAAGGCCAGCCTGCCGGTGTTCGTCACGGAGTTTGGCACCTGCGACGCGTCCGGCAACGGGGGCTTCAACGCGGAGGAGAGCCGGGCCTGGTTTGACCTGATGAGCAAGTACGGCATAAGCTGCTGCAACTGGAGCCTGTGCAACAAGGACGAGACGGCGAGCGTCATCAAGAGTTCCTGCAAGAAGCTCTCCGGCTGGGGCGAGGGCGATCTCACGGAGTCCGGCAGG
>JAFSSU010000135.1 GCA_017450845.1 Treponema sp. | reverse complement strand
TCGCCCTGGAGGATGCCCTGTCCGCGCTGGACTGCGCGATGATCGTGGTGAGCCACGACAAGGCCTTCCTCCGGAAGCTCGCGGGGACGGGCCTCGTCGCCGTCCGGAGCGGGGACAGCGGCGAGATCAGGCTGGAGTGAGAGGGTGAGGCTTTTGGGGAAAAGGCTGGATTTTTGGCCTGAAGCATGTTATATTTGAGATATGGAAGGAAAAGGGACGTACACATTCAAGCCTGTTGATCAACTTGTTTTCTCGGACGATTTCATGTTCGGCGCGGTTATGCGCGACCCTGGGATTTGCAAGGGCGTGCTGGAGCGTCTTCTTCGGATAAAGATAGACCACCTCGAGTATCCTGAGCTTCAGAAGTCGATAAGTCCTTTCTACAATCAGAAGGGCGTCAGGCTCGATGTGTATGCCGAAGGAAGCGGTCAGGTCTTCGATGTTGAATGCCAGTCCTATATGATCAAGAACATAGGAAAGCGCACCCGCTACTACCAGTCGATGATAGACATGGACAGCCTTTTGCGGGGAACGGATTATTCGGAACTGAAGGAAAGCTACGTCATCTTCATCTGCCTTGACGATCCGTTTGACGCTGACCTCCCTGTCTATACCTTCGAACGGACTTGCAGGGAAAGCGGAGGAGTTGACCTTGGGGACAAGACACATCATCTCATTTTCAATGCGGCTGCCTATAAGAAGGAGAAGGATTCCGAAATAAGGGACTTCCTTGCCTTCGTGAAAAACAACAAGCCGGAATCTGATTTTACAAGGGGGATTGAAAGCATGGTGCAGGCAAAGAAATTTGAGAACACATTTCTGAACGAGTATCTGGCCATAAGCCTCCATGAGAGGGATGTCAAGGAGCGTGCCACGAGAGCGGGTATGGAAGAGGGCAAAATCGCGATGTGCCTTGACCTTGTGAATTCGGGTCTTCTCTCCATAAAGGATGCGGCCTTGAAGCTGGGCATTACGGAGGCTGACCTGCGAGAAAAAATGGAGAAACAAAGTTAAAGGCATGTTGCGCATCATCCTCTCCCCAGGCAGAATCGAAGGATTCCGCAGGGAAGTGATGGAATTCTTCCGCGTGCACGGAAGGGCCTTCCTCTGGCGCGAGACGCGCGACCCGTATGCGGTCATGGTGAGCGAGTTCATGTTGCAGCAGACGCAGACCGCGCGGGTCACGGAAAAATACGCGGCCTGGCTGGAACGCTTTCCCACGGTGCGGTCAGTTGCACAGGCGGAGCTTTCCGACGTTCTTTCCCTGTGGAACGGGCTCGGCTACAACCGCCGCGCGAAGTTCCTGCATGAGGCATGCAAACGGATTTGCACTGAATACGGTGGCATCATACCGGACGATGCGGAGACGCTGGACGCGCTCCCCGGAATCGGCGTGTACACGGCGCGGGCAATCTGTGCGTTCGCGTTCGGCAAGGCAGAGGTCTTCGTCGAGACGAATATCCGCGCAGTGTTCATCCACTGCTTCTTTGCAGGGGAAGCTGCGGACGGCGATGGCGGGGAGAACGGCGGTGCTGGCGGAGGCATCGGGACTGGCAGGGGCGCCGGGGCCGCTTCCCCTGCGGTTCCCGACAGCGACATCCTTCCGTTAGTGGAACAGACGCTCGATGCGGAAGATCCCCGGACCTGGTATTACGCGCTGATGGATTACGGTGCGCATCTCAAGAAGACGGCGGCGAACCCGTCCCGGAAAAGCGCGTCCTATGCGCGGCAGTCGGCCTTCCGTGGTTCCCTCCGCGAGGCGCGGGGCGCAATCCTCCGCCAGCTGTCCCGGCAGAAAGGAGACCTGGTCCTCGGGGACATCGGTGCGGGCGAGGGCATCGACGCGGACCGCCTTGAGAAGGCTGCGGCGGGCCTTCTTGCCGAGGGCCTGATCCGAAAGGAGGGCGAGCGGTATTCCCTCGGTTGAAAGCATGCCCGCATTGTGCTATCCTTGAGGGAAAGAAGGAGGCCGTATGAGGCGTTTTTTCAGGATGCTGCCGCTTTTGTTTGTTTCCCTGTCGTTCATGTCCTGCGTGGACTACGTCCAGTCAATCGGCTACAAGAACGGGAAGTACCATCTGTACTACAAGATAACCCTGTCCAAGATGATGTTCTCCTTGGCGGAGGCGGATCCTGAGGATTTGTTCCGGGAAATTGAGTCGGACATGTCGGATTTGCCGCCGGGGGCTGAGTACAGGAGGGTGGACACCGACCTTGAGGCGGGAATCGAGCTCTCTGCCGAAATCGACCCGAAGACCGCGGACGAAGATGACAGGAAGATTCTTCCCTTCTCCGAGGGGAACAGGATGTACCTGCCCTTCCTTCCCGGCAGCACGGATGATTTTTCCAAGAACCTCTCGGAGATGACCGAAAGCGACGACGACATGACGTCGGCGATGGCGAAGGCGATGCTTTCCTCCGCGAAATGCCGCATACTGCTCAGCAAGAAGATGCTCCCCGCGGTGGGGACGGTGTATTTTGAGGGGCTGGGAGGCCAGGACTGCTCGCTTCCTGTTTTTGACTACGGGGAATCGTTCTGCATTGAGATTCCTTTCATCCTTCTTACCGAGAAAGGCAAGTACAAGTTCGACCGGGTCGTCGTCTCGCTGCCGTAGGATCCGGGGGTGTCCATGAAGACGATCAGCGTCGTTGCGGCGATTATACTCAGGGACGGGGCGGACGGGAGCCGGCAGGTGCTCTCGACCCAGAGGGGCTACGGGGACTGGAAGGGCTGGTGGGAGTTCCCCGGCGGCAAGGTGGAGCCGGGAGAATCGCCCGGGGCCGCCCTTGAGCGCGAGATACGGG
>JAFSSU010000134.1 GCA_017450845.1 Treponema sp. | reverse complement strand
TAAGGCATCGCGCTACGCACCTGCTTGCGCGATGTGTGCGGTGATGATCGTGTAGCTGCTGGCGTTGACTGTGATGACGCAGCCGTCTATCGTCACGTACCAGTTCTTTCCCTGCCTGGATATGGAGGCATCCTTGCTGAGTATCCGGGACTTGCACCATTCCACCACGTCCACGCCGGCGAGCGAGAGGTTCCGCCGTATGCGGTCTGCGCCCATCACGGTCGTGTGTATCCTGCCGATGTTGTCGAGGAGTGTCTGTTTGTCTTCCATATATATAGAATAGCATATTCCTGCGGATTGTCAATGTACACGCCTATGCCCCTGCTTGCGGTTAAGGCAAGCATGATGTATCTCAAGTGCGTGCTTGCGCGATGTCACGTGAAACATTGAAGTGTGGGAAGGAATTCGCTATGGAATTACCGAACATTCCTTAGTATCAGTGTCCTTTGAGAGGGGAAGGGGAAGGATTCCCGGACGTTCGGTCCTTGATGGGGGGAGCGGACCGGATATTCGGTCGCGTTTTCAGGGTCAGCTTGAGGAAAAAGGCCCGTCCTGACCCCCTGCGGACGGCTGGGGCGGCACGGACCGTAGCCATGGGGAGAGAAATGTGCTAGGCTAGGGGAGGAGGTATCCGATATGGGCTATCGTTTTTACGGATGGGAGGCCGCCGTCTGCGCCCCCGTGGCCGAGGAGTTCGCGAGAATCCGCGACCCGAGGGACTTGTATGACCTGCTCGCCGGGATATGGTGCGCCGGGACCTGCGCCCCCAGGATGAGGCAGGACTGGACGCCCGGGAACAGGACGCTGGGGCAGTGCTCCATCACGGCGTTCCTCGCGCAGGACGTGTTCGGGGGGAAGGTCTTCGGAATCCCGCGCGAGGGAGGGAACTTCCACTGCTACAACGTGGTCGGGGACTGCGTGTTCGACCTGACGAGCGAGCAGTTCGGCGGCGAGAGGCTCTGCTACGAGGGCAACCCCGAGCAGTCGCGGGAAGTCCACTTCGCCAAAGAGGAGAAGCGTCTCCGCTACGAGTACCTCCGCTCGGAGCTTTTGAAGCGCCTCCGCTGAGCCATGGAATTCAGGGAATACGGGAAAGGCCGGGACAGGCACATAATCCTCCTGCACGGGGGCGGGCTCTCGTGGTGGAACTACCGGGACGAGGCGGAGATGCTGGGCGAGAGCGGCTTGTAAATCATTGCAATGCAATAAGTTATCCTACAGGAAGAGCAAGGCAAGTTAATATGCTGTTATCGCGGGCCACGGGAAGCCTGCGGCAGGGCGAGCCTTGAGGAAAAATGTGTGACGTGGTATACGTTCCAGAAAGAGGAAAAAGGCATGAAGATTTATGACATATCGCAGGAAGTGTTCGGCTGCGCCGTCTATCCGGGGGACCCCAGCCCCGAGCGGATAAGGATGCTCAGCATTTGTAAGGGCGACGCGTGCAACCTGACCGCGCTCAGGATGTGCGCCCACAACGGGACGCATGTCGATGCCCCGTACCATTTCTATGATGACGGGAAGACCGTCGATCAAGTGAGCCTGGACAGGCTCATCGGCCCCGCCTATGTCGCGGAGCACGAGGGCGGTATCACAGCCGGCGACGCCCGGGAAATCCTTAAGGCCGCGGAGGAATGTGGCCCGGGGGCCAGCGGGAGGATTCTCATAAAGGGGAAGGCCGTCGTCACGAAGGAGGCTGCGGAGGTCTTCGCAAAGGCGGGGATAAAGCTCTTCGGGAACGAGTCGCAGACCGTGGGGCCTGAGGACGCGCCCAAGGAGGTCCACCTCATAATGCTCGGGGCGCAGATAGTCCTGCTTGAGGGAATAAGGCTGGGGGAAGTTCCCCCGGGGAGATACCTCCTCCATGCGGCCCCGCTGAAGCTTGGCGGTGCGGACGGCTCCCCCTGCCGCGCGACGCTTGTGGATTTGTGGCGGGAGGCGGCGGATGCTTGAGGAAAAGGGCGGATTGTGATATAAAAGGCCTGAGGCTTTCCCATGCTGAGCGTTATTTTCGGAGACTGCGAGGATGTCGTTTATAACACGTCCCTGTATTTTAAGAACACATATAATCCTGACTGGCTTTTGGAGGACAACACACGGCAGATGATATTCGACATAGATAAATCTGTCGTCATCTCCGGGGGTGCGATACAAAGCCCCGTTCTTGGTGTCATCCCGCCTACATCTCTGTCGGGCGGAGTAAAGACGCTCATCTTGATTGATCATATCAGCGAAAGGATATTCAACGCATCCAACTGCGGGGACAATTGTGCCCCATGGCTCCTCAGAATCGCCTCCAGGAAAGATGTGACCGTGAACCTGAGACACATAATGGATTTCGGCAGGGGGGAATTTGAAATCAGGATACAGAACAACGGCAATATCGTCCATACAATGGAGGAAATGCTTCCAGAGATCGGGGATTATGTATGAAAGGAAGCTATGATATCTCCGTTCAGAACAACAGGGTCAAATATGAATTCACAATACGCAGGAACATCACGATTATTCAGGGGAACAGCGCCAGCGGAAAAAGCACGCTCGTAGATCTTATCCGGGAACATCAGCTTGACGGGGCTGACAGCGGCGTAAGCCTTTCCTGCAATACGAACTGCGTGGTGTTGGAAGGATCAGACTGGAAAAGAAATCTTTCATTATACGAGAATTGTATTGTCTTTGTGGACGAGGGGAATCGTTTCATATCAACCCCGGACTTTGCGAGATGCATAAGGGAATCAGGCAACTACTACGTCCTTATAACCCGTGAGGGGTTAGAAAACTTGCCGTACAGCGTGGAGGAAATTTATGATATACGCGTCTCAGCCGCGAGATCCGGAAGTTCAGGAAATCCTTATGAATCCGGCTGAACGCATAGAAAGTACGGACTACTTCAGTTGGGAACAGTTTTTCACGGCATTGCTCGTAAAAGTCACGGAGGGAACATATCTTCGCTATTCAAAGAAGCAGCTTAATCCGAGCTATCTTTCGGACAAAGTACGGCGGAGTATCATAAAATCGGAGATGCTCAAGGGAATTGCACCGCTTGTGGATTTGTGGCGGGAGGCGGCGGATGCTTGAGGAAAAGGGCGGATTGTGATATAAAAGGCGGACGGGGATTCCCGGAGGGTGAGGATATGACCAGGAAGAAAATCGTTTGCATGTCAGCCGGCCTGATTCTGGGCCTCGTTTTGTTTGCCGCCGCATCAGCGATGAAGAGCATGAGAACGCAGGACGAGTGGGACGGAGGGCCTTACAAGCTTGAGGAGGTGAACGCGCTCGACGCCCGCTTTGCCCGCCCCTACGACAAGGCTCTTGACGACCTGGGAACGGGCATGGTGCTCGCCGCCAACGCCATCGCCTGCTGCGCGGTGGCCATGATTTCCTTTTACAAGACCAAAGAAAAAAAGAAAGCGTTCGGAACCCTGCTGCTCGACGCGATGACCTACCTTGCATGCGGCCTGTATTCCTGCGGGGTTTACAAGATACTGAAGAACCTCGCGGGAAGGCTGAGGCCCTATATGTATTTCCCCAATCCGAGCATCAAGGGAGTCGCGGAGGGGGACTTCTGCCGCTCCTGGCCCAGCGGGCACTCATCCTTCGCCTTCATGGCCTTTGCCTTCATGGTCTGCTGGTTTGCGGCCCGGTACCCCCGCTCCGGGCTCAGGAAACCCGCCCTCTGCTTTTTTCTCCTCGCGGGGCTCTGCACGATGGCCCTTCGCATGCTCAGCGGGAACCATTTCCTGACAGACGTGCTCTCTGGCGCGGCACTGGGCTTCCTTGTGTCCGCGCTTGTCTTCCGGGTGAGCAACGCGATATTGGGACGGAATCAGTCTTAAGAGGGGCAGCACGGAGCTCCCCCTCCTGCTCAATCCCGGGAACTGCCCCGTAGACTGCCTGGACAGCGTGGAGATACACATCCGGGAGCTCGTCCGGCTGGCGATGTCCTGAGGGGCCTACTCCAGGCTCTCGGCGATGATGCGGACGGCGAGGAAGTAGCTCTCGTTCAGGTTGTCGGCCTGGGCGGAGAAAGCGCCGCATTCCTCCTGCGAGACGAAGCCGTGCATCATGCCGCGGAGGACGCGCTCGTAGTTCGCCTGCTCCTTTTCGGAGAGCCCGAACTGCGACACCACCGTCCTAATGGGCTTAGAGAACTCCCCGGCGGCCTCCGCGAGCGCGGAGCTGTCCCCGCTCGGGTTGTTCATCACCAGAAGGTAGAGGGAAGGGTGCTCCTTCGCGTAATTCCTGTAGGCCTCGGCGAGGGCGAACAGGGCCATGTCCTTCTCCTTGCCCTCTATCGCCTCGGTCTCTGCCTGCACCATCTGCCTAATCACGTTAAGTTTTATGTCGGATAGCATCTCGTCCATCCCCTTCACGTGGGCATAGAGAGAGGCCGTCTTTATCCCGAGAGTCCGTGCGAGCTCGTTCATCGAGAAGGCGGCCAGCCCCTTCTCCTCGATCAGTTTCGTCGCGGCATCCGTGACCGCCTGCTTGTTAAGTCCCTGCCTTGGCATGGTTCCCCCTTGCCCATAGTATAGGCTAATATGGTTAGTTTGTCAAATTCCTCGTTACTTGATTGACTTTTAGGGGAGGCTCTGTTATAGTTCCACATTATTATGGAAGAAAGTTTCTGGGGCAAATCCTTCCTTCTCAGCAGGAACATACTTATCGCATCCCTTCTCATGGCTGTCCTTTGTCTCTGCGTCTCCTACCCGGGGAATCTCTACAGCGACTCCTACGGCAGGATTGAGCTGGCCGGGCAGCTGCCGGGGATAATCCGTGACCTGCTCAGGGGCCGGCCCCAGGAAGTGCACTCGTGGAACACCGTCACCCCATGCTACTTCATCGCCCTTTTCCAGGCACTGACGGGTAACCTCGCGACCTACACCTTCATCCAGGCTTTCTTCTTCTTCTTCGTGACCCTCCTTCTCATCAGGCGGATCGCGATCCGGCACAGGCATGCCGCTTACGCGCTCTACCTCGTGAACCCGGTTTTCTTCTGTGCCAGCATCTATCATGAGACGGGAATCGGGGTCGTCATAGGGCTCGTGAGCCTGATTCTCCTGCTCAATGAAGGGCTGGAAGGAATGAGCGGTTCCGGCAGGTTCCTGTATTTCTTCCTTATTTTCCTCTCATCCTTCGTCGCGTTCGGGTTCAGGGCAAACACATTCACGGTCCTTCCTGTCCTGCTGCTGGTAATTTTTCTCAGGCACAGGTCATGGGCGCGGAGGCTCACCTGCGCGGCCTGCCTTTTCCTGGGGCTCTTCCTTGATTCTTTCATCCCCCGCCTGCTGAAGATTGACACGATGTCCTCGGTCTCCCTGGGCTTCATCTGGGAGATGGGGCAGAACATAGCCTCCATGCCGGAGAAGGAGTTTGACGCGAACAAGGATTTTCTGGACGACCTTTTCGGGGAAGGTTCTACCCTGAGGCTCTGCGAGTGGGCGAATGAACCCGGGGAAGATGACCTGCGTGGGGCAATCCGCAGGGTGGCCTCATTTTCATGGGAGGTCGCTGACTTCTCGCGCGAGGCCATTTCCGACGTCGGGCTGGGGAAGATATTCGGCAGGTATCTATCCCTCTACGCCCGCTCCCCTGCGACGAGCATAAAGACAAAGCTCCGTTTCATAAGCTATACGCTGGGGATATATCCCCGGCTCAAGCTGAAGGAATGGGACTATGACCGCTGGGAGAGGGGAAAGGAGTTCGGAATGTCCGACTCCCTCCCCCGGCACCGTTTCATGTCCGCATACCGCATTGCCGTCAACAGGTCTTTCCTGCCACTGCGTCCCTGGCTCGTCCTGCTGGTTTCCCTCCTGTGCGTCTTCCTCAAGCTCAGGCTGTCGGGCGGGAGGGCAAGGGACAGCCTTGACTGCCAGATGATTCTCGTCTCGGTATTCTACTACGGGGCTTTTGTCCTGAACAACCAGAGCATGGAATTCCGCTACTTCTACCCGGCATTCTATATGCTTTCCCTTACGATAGTGGGCAGCGTTCCCTTTCTTGCTTCCGTTGCGGTCTCCGCGGTAACCGGCAGGTCCCGAAGATGACAGTATCGCTCTGCCTTCTTACATGGAACGAGCTGGCCGGCTGCAAGCATGACATCCCTCTCATTGACCGGTCCCGCTTCGATGAGGTCTACTGCATAGACGGTGGCTCTACTGACGGAACGGTGGAATACCTTGAGTCCCAGGGCATCAGGGTCTGCCCCCAGACTTCCCGGGGTCTGAACCAGGCCTGCAAGGACGGGTGCGACAACTGCCGCAGCGATGCGCTCGTCTTCTTCCATCCCAAGGGCACGGTCCCCGTGGAGGACACCTACAAGTTCCTTCCCCTTTTCGAGCAGGGATATGAGTTCGTCGTCGCAAGCAGGATGATGAAGGAATCCTCCAACGAGGAGGACGGAAGGCTCCTCAAGCCTCGCAAGTGGTTCGTCCTTGCCCTTGCCTTCGCCGCGAAGATTCTCTTCAAGAAGGAAGGAAACACGGTCTGGGACTCCCTTCACGGGTTCCGGGGGATGACCGTCAGGGCGTTCAAGAGCCTCGGTATTTCGGACATGAGCCCTTCAATCGATATAGAGATGGTCTGCCGTTCCTATAAGCTCAATATTCCCCGGGTGGAATTCCCGACGAGGGAGTCTCCGCGGCTTGCCGGAGAGACACATTTCAAGGCTTTTGCGACGGGCAGGAAGCTGCTGCTCTACCTCCTCTGGGAAATCCGGCGGGACTGAGGGAATCGGGAAACTGGCGGTCAGGAATTGAGTATGACGAAATATCTTATCCTTGGGGCGGGTCCTGCGGGCCTTGCCCTCGCGAACAGCCTTCTGGACAGGGGGGAGACGGACTTCCTGGTCGTCGAGAAGGAGGCGGAGGCCGGGGGGCTCTGCCGCTCAAGGCAGGTGGACGGGTCGCCGCTCGACATCGGAGGAGGGCACTTCCTTGACGTGCGCCGCCCTGCGGTC
>JAFSSU010000133.1 GCA_017450845.1 Treponema sp. | reverse complement strand
GTCACACCCGACAGACAATTCAGGTCACACACGACAGTCCATTCAGGTCACACCCGACAGCCCATTCAGGTAACACCCGACAGTCCATTCAGGTCACACCCGACAGTCCATTCAGGTCACACCCGACAGTCCATTCAGGTCACACCCGACAACCCATTCGTGCCATACGCGACAGAACGCCCGGATCATTCCCAAGGCTGTCCCGTTGATTTTTTCACGCCGGACAGGTAGTATCGTCTATTATGGAAAACAAGAATGCTTTGACATACAGCTATACACCGGGTGAAGTGAAAAACCTCCATATATTAGGCCGGAGTCCCCTCCTGCAGGACGGCTCTCTCGTCATGTTCTGGACGGCGAGCGGCATCGAGCTGAGGACCGCCGCCTGCGAGATACGGGCAGAGCTTGAGGCGGACTATTCGACCCTGGAACCCTGGGTCTCCGTCTGGGTCAACGGGGCCTTCGTCGCCCGCTTCATGCTTGAGAAAGGAAGGCACAGCTACTGCCTCTTCCGCACGCTGGAAACCGCAGCCCCCTACACGATCCGCCTGCTCAAGGAGAGCCAGGCGATGAGCGGGGACGACGACCACTCGCTCATACTGCGCTCCGTCACTGCGAAGTCCGCCCTGGAAAAGGACGATGTATTCCTCCCCACCGAAGAGAAGAAGATGAACATAGAGTTCGTGGGCGACAGCCTGACGACGGGCGAGGGCCTTGCGGGCGCGCCCGGCGAGATGGACTGGATTCCCGCGTGGATGTCGGTCCGGGGCGGATACGCGCTCGCGACCGCGGACATGATGCGGGCGGACTTCCACCTGCTCTCGCAGAGCGGCTGGGGAGTCGTCACCGCATGGGACAACGACAGGGGAGGTGCCATGCCCGCCTGCTACGAGGCCGTCTGCGGCCTTGCCAACGGCGCGAAGAACGAGGCGCTCGGAAGCAAAAAAAACTGGGACTTCTCCTCGTGGAAAGCGGACGTCGTCATCGTCAACCTGGGGACCAACGACAGCGGGGCCTACCGGTCCAACCCGCCCAAGCGGCAGGCTGACGGCACGATGTGGAAGCTGACCGACCTGAACCAGCTCCGGCAGGGGGTCACGGACTTCCTCAGGAAAATCAGGAAGAACAACCCGGCGGCCCGCATCATCTGGGCATACGGCATGTGCTCCTTTGACCAGGGCGACGTGATACAGGCGGGCTTCGACGACTACGTCCGGGAGAGCGGCGACAAGGCCGCGAGCTTCGTCCGCCTGGACCCGCAGTCGCTCGAGGTGGAGGACGAGCGCGGCTCGCGCCAGCACCCCGGCCCCGTCACCCACCTGCGGGCAGCCAGAAAGCTCTGCGAGGAGATAAGGGCTCTGCAGGCAAAGGGGGCAGACAAAACGTGAAATAAAAAAGTGCCCTAATGCATTGACAATTCCGCTGGCTCCCCATATAATATATTTGTGCTTTATGGTAGAGCCAGTAGCCAGTGCGAAGATTTTCATCATACCATACCAAATTATAATGATTACCTAAGGGCATCGGGTTTATTGTTGCTTAAAGTACTGGCAAAAAAGCGTATACAATAAAACAGATGCTCAAGGAGTATCATTATGTCTCACGTTGATTTCTTCAGGAAGCAAGCCAAAAACTTTCTCAAAGACTGGAAAACCCAAAAGAAGATAGAAGAAGAGGGGTTCTCATACTATGTATACGACTGGAAATATTACCATATAGAAGACCTTTTCGACTATTTTGAACTAAGTAATACGGATAGGGAAGAGATAAAACTTGCCCGTGCCCAACACTATATCGCCAAGATGGTCGGATTCAAGAAATGGAACGATTTAGTCCACGCTCCAGAGAAAGAAGTGAAACTTGCAGAGTTCTTATTAAGACACTTTAAGAACAGTTATCATATTGAGGACTGGGAAAACATCCTTTCTCATTCTGGGATTAAAGGAAAAGATTCAGAAACAATTTTGGATTACGCAAAACAGTATTACAGCATGTATGATGAAGATGATGAATATGGCGGCAAGGTTCCCTTCGACTGGGATATGGATCAGGGCTACATAAGCGAATACGCTTATGATTAATGAACTGGAGGATACCCATGAGCGAATCTCAGATAATCGAATATAAAGAGTCGTGGCGCGATGAATACCTCAAGTGGATATGCGGTTTCGCGAACGCACGGGGCGGGACGCTGTACATCGGCAAACGCGATGACGGTTCCGTGTGCGGTGTCGCTGACTCCAAGAAGCTCATGGAGGACATTCCCAATAAGGTTCGCGATACCCTTGCCCTGATTGTCGATGTCGATTTGCTGAACGAGAACGGCCTTGACGTGATAAAAATCAGCGTCGCAGAGAACCCCTATCCGGTGAACTACAAGGGCGAGTACCATTACAGAACCGGGAGCACCAAGCAGCTCCTGCAGGGGTCTTCTCTGACGAACTTCCTCCTGCGCAAGACCGGCAAGAACTGGGATTCTGTTCCGCTTGAGAACGTCAGCATCGAGGACCTTGACAAGGAGAGCTTTGACATTTTCCACCGGGAAGCCGTCCGCAGCGGACGTATGAGCGAGAACGACCTGAAGCTCTCAACCCAGCAGCTTCTGGAGAATCTGAACCTGATAGACGAAGGCTTGCTCAAGCGGGCTGCGGTCCTGCTCTTCCACCGCAACCCGGAGAAATGGATAACCGGCTCATTTGTCAAAATCGGTTTCTTCGAGACGGACGCAGACCTGAGATACCAAGACGAGGTGCACGGTTCCCTGATGATTCAGGCCGACCGCGTGATTGACCTGCTCTACACGAAATACCTTACCGCTGAAATCTCATACGACAACATCACAAGGATAGAGCATTACCCCTTTCCCAAGGACGCGGTGCGGGAGGCAATCTTCAACGCCCTCATTCATCAGGACTTCTCCGTCGGAGTCCCCGTGCAAATCAGCGTGTACAGGGACAAGCTCTATATCAGCAACGACTGCGTTTTCCCCAGCGACTGGACGGCGGATACCCTGCTGCAGAAGCACCGCTCTCTTCCGCACAATCCCGACATCGCGAACACATTCTTCCGGGCAGGCTTCATTGAAAGCTGGGGGCGCGGCATCGAAAAAATCTGCACGCTCTGCAAAGAGTATGGCATCCCGTCTCCCGAATACACCGTCCACAGCAACGACATAATGATGCTGTTCAAGGCGGGTGAGCCGGTAAATGAGGCAGAAAATGAGGCAGAAAATGAGGCAGAAAATGAGGCAGAAAATGAGGCAGAAAAGTCCCTGTCCCCAAAGGACAGGGCTGTTTTGACTCTTATAAAAGGAAACGCTTCTATCACAAAAGATGAGTTAGGGCAAAAAACAGGTTTTTCCCATGCAACTATAGACCGAAGCCTAAAAAAGCTCAAGGAACTAAAAATAATAGAGCGGATAGGTTCTGACCGAAAAGGCCACTGGAAGGTGAACTGACGGCCAGCCACCCGCAAAAAGCCGCAGCCGGGATTGAACAGGCGTTCCTTTTGTGCTAGGGAACCGCTGATTAAATCGAAAAAATGTGGTATAATGGGAGAATGAACCAGAAGACCTTCACCGATGCCGAATATAACGAGCGCAAGCATAAGACGAAACGGGAGGAGTTCCTCGACAAGATGGACTCCATAATAC
>JAFSSU010000132.1 GCA_017450845.1 Treponema sp. | reverse complement strand
TTCCACGACGAGGAGCAGAAGAAGGACTTCGTGCTGCCCGGCCTCTCGGTCTCCGCATCCGAGCGCGAGGCTGGCGGCAAAACGAGCTACCTTGTCACCGTCGCCAACCCCGACGCGGACAAGTCCAAGACCGTCGAGATCAGCCTTGCGGGGCTCAAGGGCAAGATCCAGTCCGCCGCCGGCACGATCATCAACGGCGACAAGATGGACACGATCAACAGCTTCGAGAAGGGTGATGCCGTCACCGAGAAGACCCTCGCGGTCAAGGTCCTGGACGGGGAGAGCGTCTGCATAGAGCTTCCCGCCCATTCCGTCGCGGCGGTCACCGTCACCGCATAAGCCCGGGCGGAAGAACTGACGGGGGAGGGAATCTCATTTACGGGATTCCTTCCCCTTATTCCCCGGACAGGGCCTCCACCGGATCCAGGCGCGCCGCGCGGGAAGCCGGGGACAGGCCGAAGAAGATTCCCACAAAGAGAGAGAACGCGAACGCCACCAGGCAGGCAGGCCAGCTGATGACATAGCTCTTCGCCGACTGCACGTATTCCGCGGCGACGCTCACCGCTATTCCCAGCACGATTCCGAGTATACCCCCCATCAGGGTGATGCTGGCCGACTCCACCAGGAATTGGCGGCGGATCAGGGCCGGGCTTGCGCCCAGGGCCTTGCGTATTCCGATTTCCTGCTTGCGTTCCGTCACCGTCACGATCATTATGTTCATGATTCCGATTCCGCCGACTAGCAGCGATATGCCCGCGATGACCGCTAGCAGCAGGCTGAGCATCCCGGTTATGGAGCCCATCTGCTCTATCATGCCCTGCATCGATGTCGCGGACACCGAGCCTTCCGTCCCGGTGAGCGCATTGCAGTAGGACTCCAGCCTGTCCCGCAGGCTCACCGCGAGGGCCTCGCTCTCCGCCTGCACCATCACCGTGTCCGCCGCCGGGTTCGGCTTGATTTTCCGCGAGTAGAAGCCCCGGGGTATGTAGCAGCCCTGGCTCGTGTTCTCCATTCCCGACGTCTGCTCCTTCAGCACTCCGATGACCGTGAAGCTGAACGGCGCGCTGCTCGCGACCAGCATGACCTGCTTGCCCACCGCATCCCCGTTGGGGAACAATGTCGAGGCTATGCTGCTCCCCAGTATTATCTTCTGCGTCCCCATCACGTCGTCGGTCACGTCAAAGAACTTGCCCCGTTCCAGCTGGATTCCGCAGGAACTCATGTAGTCCGTCTCCACCGCCGAGCAGCTGGCGTTGCTGCTCGTCTCGCCGTAGGAGATCGTCGCCGACAGGCTGTTCTTGTACCAGATTTTCTTGATGCCCCCCACGCTACCGAAGAGCTTCTCTCGGAAAGGCTCGTCGAAGCTTATCGTCACCGCCGCCCGGCTCCTGCGGAAGAAGCCCCCGGACAGGCTCACCATGTCCAGGCCCGCCGAGCCGAATGTGTCCTTTATCTTCTGCGTGGACGACTGCCCCATGCTCATTATGACGATGACCGAGGCGACACCGATGATGATGCCGAGCAGGGAGAGGAAAGTCCGCATCCTGTTGCGCCTGAAGCTCTGCAGCGCGTCAAGAAAGTCCTCAAGCATGGGCAGGATTCACGCCTAACGCTCTATCTTCCAGAAGTCGAAGCGGTCCGGGTGCGTCTCAATCTTGAAGACAGTCTCCGTCCACTCGCTGACGTTCATGCCGTCCATTCCGACCTTGCTGTTCTCGTCAGCCTTCGCATAGGGCTCCACGCACTCAAGGCCGCGCCTGCCGTTCAGGCGGACCAGCTTTTTGGCCCTGCCCTGTATGTGGACATAGCAGGACTGCGGGCCCTCGTTCTGGTACTCGTATGCGTAGGTGACGAACGTATCGTTGTCGTAGAGGAAGAGGCCGACGTTCCGCGCGCAGTCCAGGCGCATCCCGAGCGTGCCGCAGAATTCCCTGCGCAGTTCGTTCAGGATTTCGCGGGGCAGCTTCTGGATGTCGCCGAAGTCGTCCGGCACGACGAAGGTGATCATCTGTCCCTTGCCGTAGCAGTCGCGGATGAGAATGGGGAGGTTCTTCCCGGCGGTCGGCCCCTTCACGAGCATCCAGCTGACGTTGTTGCGGTGCTCCAGCAGGGGGAAAGTCACCGGCTGGACGGCGGGGACCTTGTACTCCTCCCAGGTGTCCTGCGAATGGTACTGGTAGTGGGTAGGCACAAGATGCCTGTCCCGCCAGCGGAGGGATGTCATCTGCTCGATGCTCATGCCGTTCTCTGCCGGCGTGCAGCTTCCGTCGGCACGTGAAACGCCGCCGCCGTCTCCCAGCATCAGCTTGACGAATCCGCTCGTGACTATGGCGTGCCCTCCCTCGCGGACATATCTCTCCAGCTTGCTCATGATGTCCTTGTCCGCGCAGGATGCGGCGGTCAGGAACACGGCCTTTGCATTCTCCGGGAAGTACGGCGTCGGCTCGAAGGGGATGCCCTGAAGCCCCAGGTAGTCCGCGAGGTGGTCCTCTCCCTGCGCGTTGACCGGGTGGTATTCGGCAAGGCCCGTGCAGCTCCCCACCCTGCTCATAAGATCGTCGATTTTCTTCATCTGGAAGCCGAGCGTCGGCACGAAGTAGTGGTCGTAGACGAGCGGCCAGCAGAAAATCATCAGCTCGCGGGCGCGCGCGAAGGCTGTCAGGTATGCCTGCTCCAGGTATGCCTCCATGGGGTAGCACTGGAACGCGTCGAACCATCCGCCCCCGTTCCGTCCCGGCGCGAGATTCTCCATCCAGCGGACGAGCGAGTACGACAGGTAGCGGGGCAGGGTCTGGTCCTGGTCCATCGAGTTCCGGGTCTCCGTGCCGGTGTACACGCCGTCAAAGATGTCCTTCTGCTCGCCGGGGTTGTAGCCCGCCCCCGCGTAGCTTTCCATCCAGTTGGGGTACTTGATGACGACCTTGCACTTGGGATTGACTTTCTTTGCCGGGCCGACGATGACGTTCCGGCTCACTTCCTTCATCAGGTCCAGGCGGAATTCCTGCCAGCTCCTGCTGCCCTTCGCCTTGATGCAGTCCTCGCAAGTGCAGTTGGTGAAGTAGAAATCGTCCAGGATAATCTCGTCGAATATGCTTGCGGTGAACTCGATGTTCCTCTGAAGCTCCGCCCGGAAGTCCTTGTCCGTGTAGCAGTAGGTGTCAAAGAGCCTCTGGGACTTGTGCTCCTTGCCGGGGATGGGGCCGGGGCCAGACGTCGTCGTGAATCCGCCGGCGACCTCCACTCCGTGCGACTCCAGGAAGCCCTTGATGGCAAGCAGCTTCTCGCGGCTGGCAAGCTCCCCTGACCGGAATGGCTCCAGGTACACCTTGTCCACCCCGATGTATTTCTCAAAGAAGGCCAGCTGTCCTTCCAGCTCCTCCTCCTTCACGTTTATAACCCAGTGGACGGGGCAGTACAGCACCGACTTGAAATTCTTGAAATGACCCATGCTACGGCATCCTCCGCAAAATCTGTAAATAAGTTCATTGTACAGCATGTACGGCATCCGCGGGGATAAATTTTGTTTATATCATGGGGCAAGAGGCGGCGGGCGCACCCGTCCGGCTTGTTCCCGGGCAGGGCAGCCGTTTCCAAGGCTCCTGCAACTGTGGCCGTTTGTCAGGCTCCGCTTTCGCCTCAGAGTGCGGCCGCACCCGCCCGAGTGGCGGATTTCACGCGTATGCGTGGCGGTTCCCACCCGGGCGCGTGACGGTTCTCACCCGTCCGAGTGACGAATTTCACCCGGACGCGTGGCAGGGGTGGTTCAGGCGCAAATTCATTGGAGCGGAGCATGTGTTTTTGTTAAGGACAGCCCGGAAAGAGAAAGCTTTTTGATGTTCCCTATACAATTTTGTGGCTTTATTATATAATGGGGGAACGGAGGATGAAATATGCTGACAATGGCCCAGGTTGAGAATCAGGTAAAGTTGTTTTCTTTGGATGAACAGCTGCATTTGCTTGCATATATTGCAAATACAATGAAATCTCGCGCTTCTTCGACCGTTCTGCCTGTGACGAAGGGGCAGACAAAGCGTCATGCCGGGGGGCTTACAGGGGATTTCTATATGGCTGACGATTTCGATGAGACTCCTGACTGCTTCAAGGAGTATGTGTGATGTTTTTGATCGACACGCATGCGCTCTTATGGTATTTGAGAGATTCTGACGAGCTTTCACAAAAAGCCTGCAACATAATCGACAATGAGGAGCAGATTTTTGCCAGTGTGGCATCGCTTTGGGAAATCGCGATAAAGCACAGCATCGGAAAGTTATATTTGGAGTTCTCAATCTCTATGATTGAGGGACTTTGCAAGGATAAAGAGATTTCAATCTTGCCGATAAAATCAATCCATTTGGATGAACTGGAGAATCTGCCGAAAATCCACAATGACCCGTTCGACCGTTTGATTATCTGCCAGGCGCGGACGGAAGACCTGTCTATAATCACTCGAGATACGATTATTCCCCGCTACGATGTACAAACCGTATGGTAGGAAAGATTTGTAAAGAAGTTACTGTCTCCACCGCGACGGGGTATCCAGTGACGGCAATGTGTGGTTATGCCGTCAGAAACCGGAGGTGATATGAGCGATGTAGCATTCGAACAATACGCGCAGCAGATTGATTTTTTGCAGGTTTTTCAGCTTGAAATCCTTCAAAAAAAGATTCAGTGGCTTGGGGGCAGGTATAGACGCGGATTCAGCCCGGAAAACATATTTTTTTGAACCTGATGGCAACAAGCATTTTCGAGGTTCCCTAAAAGCAGGAAACGCGGGGGATTATGAAAGCCTGCCGCACGGTCCAGTCGCAAGGCTGGAAACATCAGAAAAAACAAAAAAATTATCGCCCCCTGTCACAGGCATCCCCTCCGGTTTATACTGTGACAAGAAGCCCCGGAGCGGGGTAACCTGTGTGGTATGCTGTCAGAAACTGGAGGTAATATGAGCGATTTTGCAAATGCGTATTCAGGTATAGAAAATCAGTGCTTTTTATGCTATGATGGATTTTATGGAAGAACGCTTTCTGCCGATCGGCATACAGGACTTTGAGAAACTACGCAAGGGGAACCATGTCTACGTAGACAAGACGGCCCTCATCTTCAATCTGGCACAGACCAGCACACCCTATTTCCTGAGCCGTCCCCGGCGCTTCGGCAAGAGCCTGCTGCTTTCCACGATGGAATACTACTTCCAGGGCAGGAAAGACCTGTTCGAGGGCCTTGCGATTGAAGGACTGGAGAAAGAGTGGGCGGAATGGCCTGTGCTGAAGATAAGCTTCGGCTTGAACAGCTACGAGGACAACGCGAGGCTCAAGGCACGGCTCAACGCCATTGTGTCGGAATATGAGGAACTGTATGGAATCGAGCGTCAGGGAGACGACCCTGCGGAACGCCTTACAGATGTCATACGGACGGCCTGTGAGAAGACCGGGAAGCAGGTCGTCATCCTGATTGACGAGTACGACAAGCCCATCCTGGATGCGCTCTACACGGAAGCAGAGGAGCAGAACCGGCAGGAACTGAGGAGCTTCTACAGCCCGCTCAAGGACTGCGACAAGTACATCCGCTTTTTGTTCATCACGGGAATCACCAAGGTGAGCCACG
>JAFSSU010000131.1 GCA_017450845.1 Treponema sp. | reverse complement strand
CGTCTCGCCCCTGGAGAGGCTCAGGGTCGCGGCTGAGATGCCGATGGGCTTTGCCGTCGCGTGCAGCCCCAACCGGCTTGACGGCGAGGTGGAGGACAGCTGGTGGCCGGATGACCCCGGCCTGTACGCGAGGCCGGGTTACGGGGGAAGCGGCAGCAAGGCGTTCGGCAAGTCAGCGAACGGGGCGGCGGAATTCGGGTACTGGGATGAGTCCGGCAGCTACTCCCTCGTGCTGAACGCGGGGGCGGACTACGGCATAGGGAGCCTGGTCACGGCCGGGGTCTCCGTGCACGACATGCTGGACAAGACGACCCGGGCCCTGGGGGTATACGTTTCCGCCCGGATTTCCTTCCTGCAGCTGCGGGCAAGCTACACGCACAACGGCGAGGCGACCCGGGTGAGCCTGCTGGACTTTGACGGCATGGGGCTTGAGCGCGTGTTCATCGGAGGCAGGCACAAGGCGGGGCTCGCGGCGACGGCGGAGCTCGGGGACTGGCGGCTGAGCGCGGATGCCCTCTGGAACGTCCGCAAGGAGCAGTCGGTATACGACCTCTATGCGGGGCTCAGGGCAGACTACGCGATCCTCCCCGGCAAGCTCAGTCTGTCCCTCGCGGCCGCCCTCGTGCTGGATTTCGGCAACGAACGGGATGGTGGTATAGGATACGCGCGGACCCGGGAGAAGGGCCGGCACGACCTGCCCATGTACACGACGGGCACCTACTGGTTCCACCCCAAGAAGGGATCGGGCGACCGGAGCAAGAACGAGCGTCAGGCGGAGATGGCCGCCCCCATGCTGGAATTCCGGCCCTCACTGACCTACGTGACCGGGCGCAACACCTTCACGGCGGGCGTGGAGATGCAGTGCTGGCCGGACGGCGAGGCTTCCTGGGCCGCGGGCTTCCCCGTCTCCTGGCGGGTCAGCTTCTGACCGGGGAAGCGTGGGAGGCAAAGCGGGGCTTCGTTGAAAAAAGCGCGTCCCCGTGCTAGAATGGACGCATGGCGAACATGCGAAAGATGCCGGTTGGCATACAGGACTTCCAGAAGCTCCGCGAGGAGGACTTTGTCTACGTGGACAAGACGGCCCTCATCTATGATTTGGTGCAAAACTCATGCCCCTACTTCCTCTCCCGCCCGCGCAGGTTCGGAAAGAGCCTCCTCGTGTCGACGCTGGAAGCCTACTTCACGGGCAAAAAAGACCTGTTCGAGGGCCTCGCCATCTCCGGCCTGGAGAAAGAGTGGGCGGAATACCCGGTGCTCCACTTTGACTTCAACGGGCAGAATTACTCCGACCCGGAGGGCCTTAACATGATGATAGACGCGCACCTCAGGAAGTGGGAGGAGCGATACGGCATAGAAAAGAAAAGCCCTTCCCCGGGGCTGCGGCTCGCCGACATCATAGACGGGGCCTGCCGCCAGAGCGGGCGGAAGGTCGTCGTGCTTGTTGACGAGTATGACAAGCCCCTGCTTGAGACGATGGTGCTGAGCGATGAGCAGATAGAGGCGAACAGGGCCGTCTTCAAGGGGATGTTCGGCCAGCT
>JAFSSU010000130.1 GCA_017450845.1 Treponema sp. | reverse complement strand
GCTGCGGAATTCCACGCTGATTTCCGAGCTGCCGTCTATCGCTTACTTATAGCCGTAGCCTGTCATGCTGTTCATTTTATTCCCTCCTGAGCAAGCTTTTCCAAGAGAATCGTGCCGGTCTTCCAGTTGTCGCCCGCCCCCATAGTGACGAAGAGGTAACCGTCCGGGTATTCGGCCCCGCTCGGCTCTGAAATCTGCCGGTAAGCTTCTTCTGCCGCCTCAGCAAACTCACCCCTGTAGCTGACTGCCTTATGGTATTTGGAAGCATGCGCCGCAAGGATTTCCCCGGTTACGGGAGAGGCGGACGCATCTTCCCTTGCCGATCCGTAGATTTTGTTGATGATGACCGAATCCGCGCTGGCAAAGCTCGCGGCGAATTCCTCCAGCAGGGCTGCCGTCCGCGTGTAGGTATGGCTCATGAAGTCCGTGATAATCTTGTGTCCCTTGTAGAATTCCCGGTAGCCCGCGAGCGTCGTCGCTATCGCCGTCGGGTGGTGGCCATAGTCGTCGATTACGATCAGCTCCTGACCGAGAGGGGTCTTTGTGCGGGCTATGATCTCTGACCGCCGCTTGCCACCCCGGAAATTGAGCAACCCCCGCCTGATTTCTTCCCTAAAATCAATAGGATTCTTGCCGTACTCACGGAGCAGCTGGCAGCATAGGGCGACCGCCGCCGACGCGTTCCGGGCATTGTGCCTGCCGGGGACTTGCAGGGCAAAGGCTCCCATATCCCCGATGCTGAAGTACTGCCTGCCTCCTTCGACTTTCCCGAAAGAGAGCCTGTAGCCGCCCGTCGCATCCGTCCCGTAGGGGAGGAGCTTGATGTCCGGGCGTTTCCTACTGGCAATAGTCGCCGCCTCCGATGCCCCCTTGTCGTCGGCGCAGTAGATGAGCTCGCCGCCCTCCGGCAAAAGGCATGCATACTCGACGAAGGCCGCCAGTATGTCCTCATAGGTCGGGTAGTAGTCCTGGTGATCGCTTTCTACTGCCGTTAGGATAATTTTCCGGGGATGGAATGCCATGAAGTGCCGCTGGTACTCGCAGGTCTCCGCCGCAAAGATATTGCGCTTGCCCGCTGCGAATGAGGGGGATGTCATGGTGCAGCGGTCGCCGAACGAGGCGATGACGCTGCCCGCAAGCACTTGGGACGGCAGGTCCAGCTCTTTCAGTATCGTGCCGGTAAGCCCGGTCGTCGTCGTCTTGCCGTGCACGCCGCAGATGCCGCAGCCGTAGGAACGGGCGGACACCTCGCCCAGGGCCTCGCTGTAGAGCAGCAGGGGGATGCCCCTCCTGACCGCCTCGGCCAGGTCGGGGTTCTTGTCAGGGCTGTACGCGCTCGAGTATATGACGCACTGGATGCCGTCACCGATATTATCCGCACTGAAGGGCTTGGCCTGTATGCCCCGCTTCTCCAGTATCTCGTCGGTGTAGAAACGTTCCGCAACGTCGCTCCCCGTGATGACCGCCCCCCGGTCGGAAAGGATTTCCACCAGGGCGGCCATGCCCGTTCCCTTTATTCCCACAAAATGCAGGCGGACCCCCTCCAGCTTGTCGGGCATGGTCCACCGCAGGGTCTTGGATTCTTCTCTCACAGGTCCCGCTCCATCATTTTTCAGGCTAGAAGGTCGCCAAAGCCTTGTCCACGCGGGCGAGCGACTTGTCCACGCCCAGGATGAGGATGGAGCCGATGAGCGGCGGGGAGACGCGGCTTCCGGTGACTGCCATGCGGATGGGCATCATGAAGTCACCGAGCTTCACGCCCATCTTGTCGGCCGTCTCGCGGGCAAGGGAGTCCGCGGCCTCCTGATCCAGCTCCGGCAGTTTCCTGATGAAGTCCTTCGCCGCCTCAAGAACCTCCTTGGTCTTGGCCTCGTCGAGCTTCTTGGGGATTATGTCGCCCTTGGGCGGAACGGCAGGCTCGGTAAAAAGGAAGCGCACCATCTCGGCGGCATCGGTCAGGAAGTGCAGCCTCTCCTTGATCAGCGGCATCAGCTTGAGCAGGGCGGCCTTCACGTCGGCGGGGCTCATGCCCATGGACTTGTCAACGCAATAAGGCTCCCCGTCCTCGCCGAGCGCGACACCGGAGTAGTCCGGGCCCACCTTGGGGGCGGGCTGGGAGCTGCCCTCAGGTATCTCAAGCGCACCGTCGCCCGTGCCGGTAATGAAGGGAAGCGTCCATTTGTACAGTTCCTCATCAGAAAGCATGCGTATGTACTGACCATTGTACCATTCGAGCTTCTTGTAGTCGAATACGGCCGGTGCCTTGTTCAGGTGCTCCAGCTTGAAGTTCGCGGCAAGCTCTTCCAGCGTGTACAGGTCCTTGCCCTCCTCGTAGGAGCAGCCGAGCAGGGCAACGTAGTTTACGATCGCCATGGGGAGGTAGCCCCGGGCCCGGAACTCGTTCAGGCTGGTGGAACCGTGCCGCTTGGAAAGCTTCTTGCCGTCCGCGCCGTTGACCATGGGCAGGTGGCAGAACTCCGGGTGCTCCCAGCCGAACGAGCGGTACATCTGCACGTGCAGGGGGGTGGAGGGAATCCACTCCTGAGCCCGCATGACGTGGGAGACGTGCATCAGGTGGTCGTCCACGATGTTGGCCAGGTGGTAGGTCGGGAAGCCGTCGGACTTCAGCAGGATAGGATCGGGGGAGATGTCCTCATTCTTCCATATAATATCGCCGAGCAGGTGGTCGTGGAACTTGGTCTCTCCCTCCAGCGGGACCTTCAGGCGGATGACGTAAGGAAGGCCCTTCGCCAGGTTCTCCTTGACCTCGTCAGGCGTGAGCAGGCGGCAGTGGCGGTCGTAGCCGGGAGCCATCTTGTTCTCGGTCTGAATCTTGCGGATGCGCTCAAGCCGCTCCGCGTCGCAGAAGCAGTAGTAGGCCTCGCCCTTGGCGACAAGCTCGTCCGCGTACTTCTTGTAAAGCTCGAACCTCTCGCTCTGCACGTAAGGGCCGTAGTCGCCCCCCTTGTCGCCGCCCTCGTCCCATTCCAGGCCGAGCCATGACATGGTGTCGTACAGGTTCCTCACATATTTCTCGTCGAATCTCGTCCTGTCCGTGTCCTCAAGCCTCAGGATGAATTTGCCGCCCTTGGAGCGGGCGAAAAGATAGTTGAAAAGCGCGGTCCTCACGCCGCCGATATGCTGCATCCCGGTCGGGGACGGGGCGTACCTGACCCTCACCTCATCTGCCATATATATACCTCAAGAAAATGATTTTGTTCTATATTATAGCAAATGCGGCTTCTAGTAAATACGTGGCCTGTGCCCTGCCGGCATTTTTTTAGCTAAAAACACCGCTAAACAAACCTTAAATATCGAACTGCAAAAAAATGTGTTTGACAAATGTTTTTTCCTGATTGATAATAAATTTTATCGAATTGATATGATTTATATCAATTCCTCACATTGGAGGATTTATGAAGAAGATTTTAGGAATCTTGTTGTCCCTGGCCGTGCTCGGCCTGTCGTTCACGGGCTGCTCCAAGAAGGATGCGTCCGCTGGCTCGTCATCGTCATCCGGCTCAGCGAGCTCAAGCTCATCCGCTTCCGGCTCCGATTCTTCGGGGAGCGCAGCTTCCACGAGCAGCAAGAAGGACGGGGACATCACCATCGGTGTCTCCATCTGGAGCTCAACGGACACGCTCGGAAGCCAGTGCAAGCGCATACTCGACTCAGCCGCCAAGGCCCTCGGTGTCAAGGTGATGTATGTCGATCAGGGACACATCTCCGAGCAGGTCACCGGTTCCGCCGAGACCCTCTGCGCCGCCGGATGTGACGGAATCATCATCTGCAACTCAGCGTCCGCCGAGATGACCTCCGTCATCAACACCTGTACCAAGAACAAGGTCTACGTCGCCCAGTTCTTCCGCGTCATCAGCGAGCAGACGAACCCCAACGAGTTCAAGCTCGCCAAGGAGTCACCCTACTACGTGGGTGCCGTCCACGAGGACGAGGTTGAGAACGGAAAGAAGCTCGTCACGATCCTTGCCAACAAGGGCTGCCGCAAGATTGCCCTGGAAGGCTGGGAAGCCGGAGACGCGACCTTCCTGCTCCGCTGGGAAGGCTACAAGGCCGGGGTCAAGACCTGGAACCTCCAGAACGCCGACAAGCAGGTCACCCTGCTTGAGCCCCAGTACGGCGGAACCACGTCCGACACGGGCCGCGCCACTGCCGAGGCGATCATCAACGCCAACCCGGACATCGACGCGCTCATCGTCGCCGGTGGTGGCGGAGACACCCTCGTCGGAGCCCTGGCTGCCATTGAGTCCATGGGACGCAAGGGCAAGATAGCCGTCGTTTCCACCGACTTCCTCGCCGACCTGGACGAGCAGCTCGCTTCCGGCGGCATGGCGGCCGAGTCCGGCGGTCACTACTGCGACCCCCTCATCGCCTTCATGCTCGTCTACAACGCTATAAAGGGCAACTACAGCGTCCCGAAGGACAGCTTCTATGACATCCCCTTCCCCTACCTCTACGTGGCCTCATCCGCCGACTATGCGTCTTACGCCCAGTACTTCGTGGATGACCTGCCTTACAACGAGAAGGAGCTCAAGGAGATGGCCGGCTTGTCAGTGGAGGACCTTGCCGCCGCCACAGCAAAACTTTCCATTGAAGACGTCAAGAGCCGCAGGTAATACGGCTGCCTGAAAAACTGCCGCGCGGGCCGGGTTCCGCCCGTACCCGCGCGGCAATCATTTTATATTAGTAGGAATAACAGCATGTCCAAAGATGTCGCAAGTCCGATTGGTATGGTACAGGGCGGAACATTCGAGAAATTCAAGAAGGGGCGTTTCTTCGGTGTCAGCGTCCTTTTAATCATGACGGTCTTTTTCTGGGCTTTGTTCAAGCTTCTTTCCCCGTCCAACTTCGGAACCGCCCACCTTATGGGCGACTACCTTCAGACCAGCATCCAGTATGCTGTCGGTGGCTGCGGCTTCTATTTCATCGTCGTCATGGGCTTGTTCGACTTCAGCATAGGCGCGAACATCGTCCTTTCCTCCCTCGTGGGAGTTCTGCTCTCCCGCTCCATGGGCTACTTCGGCCTCATAGCGGGCTGCCTTCTCTGCGGCGCGATGATAGGCTGCTTCAACGGCTTCTTCTATTCCAAGCTCCGCATCCCGTCGATGATCGTCACGGTCGGCCTCATGCTCATCCTTGAGAGCGTCGCGAACTACGTCGTCGGGCTTGACAAATCGGGATTCCCCGGCAAGCTGACCAAGGCGAGCATCCTCGCTTTCAACCATGCCCCCTGGAATTTCATAGTCGCGATAACCGCGTTCCTCCTGATGGTCTTCCTGCTGCGCTTCACGCGGATCGGCACCTACTGCAACGCCATCGGAAGCAATGAGGCCGTCGCCAAGAACATGGGAATCAACGTAGAGAAATATAAATTCATCGGCTTTGTCCTGCTGCACTTCTTTGTCGGCATCATGGCCCTCCTTACCGTCAGCTACGGCAAGGGCATGCTCGCCGTCACCGGCATGACCTCGATGGACAGGAACTTCCGCCCCCTCATGGGAACATTCTTCGGGGTCGCGTTCAAGAAATACGGATGTCCAGTAACAGCGATCGTCCTGGGCGAGTTCATCATCACGATGATTTTCAACGGGCTTGTCGCGCTTGACGTTCCGACAACCATAAACGATTTCGTCACGGGGGCAGTCCTCCTCGCGATCGTCACCCTTACCAACCGCGGCATCAAAGGCTCGGTCGTAAAATAAGGGAGGAAAGAGATGTCAGACATTTTATTGCGGGCAGAGAACATAACCAAGCATTTCGGCCTCACCGCCGCGGTCAAGGGCGTGAGCCTGGAATTCAAGCGGGGCGAGATACACGGGCTGATAGGAGAGAACGGGTCGGGAAAGTCCACCTTCTCTTCAATGCTCTGCGGCATACATTCCATAACGAGCGGCAAGTTCTTCCTTGAGGGCAAGGAACTGCATGTAAAGAGCCAGGTTGAGGCGAACAGGAATTCCATCGCGATCATCGTGCAGGAAATAGGAACCCTGCCGGGACTTACCGTCGCCGAGAACATCTTCCTGGGAGAGGAGGACAAGTTCATGAAGGGGCCGGTCAAGAATTCCTCCGCGATGAACCGCGAGGCCCAGAGAATCCTTGACTCCTACGGATTCAGCTTCATAAAGGCGAACACGATGATAGACCATTACAGCTTCGAGGAGCGCAAGCTGGTCGAAATCGTCAAGTCCACCTACTTCAACCCAAAGATTCTTGTCGTTGACGAGACGACGACGGCCCTGAGCCATGACGGGCGCGAGGAGCTGTTCAAGGTCATGGACAGGATGCGCGACCAGGGCAGCTGCGTCATTTTCATCTCCCACGACCTTGACGAGGTTTTGCAGCACACGGACCAGGTTTCCATACTCCGTGACGGGGATCTTGTGAAGACCGTGACTTCCAGCGAGGTCACGGCAGACGACCTGAAGCGCGAGATGGTCGGCCGCGAGCTGGGGAACCGCTACTACCGCACGGACTGGGACGGCTCGTTCGGAAATGAGGTGGTCCTTTCCGTAAAGAACGTCAGCGTGCCCGACGCAATAGAGAACATAAGCCTGGACCTGCACAAGGGTGAGATCCTCGGCATAGGCGGCCTCTCCGAGTGCGGCATGCACGAGCTGGGCAAGGCGGTCTTCGGGGCTTCCTATGACAGGACCGGTTCGGTCACATTGGCGGACGGCTACAGCGTGGACGACATCCGCGGGGCCATCGCCCACAGCATCGCCTACGCTTCCAAGGACCGCGACAACGAGTCCGTCGTCATCGCGGACAGCATAATGGAGAACGTCTGCCTGCCCTCGCTGGACAAGCTGTCCAAGCACGGCTTCCTGCAGCACAAGAATACCAACGGCTTTGCGGAGAAGTATGCCCGGCAGATGAGCACGAAAATGACCGGGGTCAAGCAGTATGTGTCGGAGCTTTCCGGAGGCAACAAGCAGAAGGTCGTCCTGGCCCGCTGGATAGGAAGGGACTCGGACATCCTCGTCCTGGACAGCCCTACCCGCGGAATCGACGTCAAGGTCAAGGCGGACATATACGCCCTCATGACGGAGCTGAAGAAGAAGGGCAAGGCAATCATCATGATTTCCGAGGAGCTGCCTGAGCTTCTGGGCATGAGCGACCGCATCCTGATAATGAAGGACGGCAAGGTGAACGGGGAATTCGCCCGGAGCGAGTCGCTGAGCGAGAAAGACCTCATCGCCAAGATGATTTAAGGACGGGAAGTTATTATGGCAGATACAATTTTGGCAAATCGTTTTAAGCTTAAAAGCACGCTGAGGAGCTTCGGCCCCCTCCTGGGATTCGTGGGGATCGTCGTGCTCTTTTCAATATTGACCGGGGGCAAGATTGTCCAGCCCAAGAACCTGAGCCTCATGCTGAGCCAGGTCTTCGTCCTGATGATTGCCTCCACCGGAGTGTTCTTCGTCATGACGGTGGGAGGACTGGACTTCTCGCAAGGCTCGATTCTCGGGCTCGCCTCGATAATCTTCTGCTGGGTCTCCCAGTACAGCATCCCGCTCGCGGTCATCTCATCGGTGGCGGCAGGCGCGGCGATGGGAGCATTCAACGGCTTCTTCCACGTCAAGTTCAAGATAGCATCCTTCATCGTAACGATGTGTTCCCAGTACTTCTTCCGCGGCCTGTGCAAGTACATCACGACGGCGGGGCCTGTCCCCGCGAGTCCCAACGTCCTCGCCCTTGACCAGACCTGGTTCAAGATGATCCTTATGCTCATCGTCCTTGTGCTCGCATTCGGCATCTGGCACTATACGAGGGTGGGATTCGACCTCCGTGCAATCGGCGCGGGCGAGACGGCGGCCCGTTTCTCCGGCTGCCGCCCTGACTTCACCAAGTTCATGGTCTACGTCACCGCGGGCGCAATCACGGGCTTCGC
>JAFSSU010000129.1 GCA_017450845.1 Treponema sp. | reverse complement strand
TCCAGGTCAAGCGTCAGCGTTATCTGTGTCTCCCGTGTGTTCCGTTCTACGGTGGCTTTTCTGTTCATAGTGATGCTATTATATAGAAAGAATTGATTCGTGATAAGGGGGAGGGGCGCGGGTCCAGGCGGCCTGCTGCCGTGTCGGGCGGCCCCGCTAATCCTTGCTGATGGTGAATTTTGATGACTGGTTGCCGGCAGTCTGCGCGGCGGATATAAACGAATCCCAGTCCGTGCAGGGGGACCTGCCCGCCCTCGGGCAGTCCTATGCCCGGGGCATCGAAGGTCACTTCGACCGTCCCGGGTGTCCCGGAAACGCTGGATGCGTTCCCGTCCGCCGTGAGCAGCTCGATCATGCCCTCTATGTCATTGGAATTCGAACGGTCCAGCAGGTCCTGGGCCGAATACGAGGGGCCGCCGCCGGCTGCCCCGGTCCCGCCGGTGTAGACTGTTCCCCCGGAATGGGAGGCCCCCCGTTTCCGGGGCAGCCCGCCAGGAGCAGGGAGAGGGTGGCGACAGGCAGCAGGGCTTTGTTTTTCCTCATACTATGCAATATTGAGAGCGGGCTGTCTCCTTAGGCGAAGTAGGACACTCCCGCCAGGAAGATGTTCTCGGCGGAATTCTCCAGCTCGTTCTTGATCGGGTCCCCCGCGACGTTCTTGATCAGGTCGCGGCTCGCCCCGCCGGTGTCCGTGCCGACCGTGCGCTCGCTGTGGCCCATCTTGCCCAGGACGAGGCCGTCCGGGCTGGTCAGCCCCTCTATGGCGAAGAGGCTGCCGTTGGGGTTGTCCGGCTCGCTCGTCGCGGGCGCGCCGCCCCTGTCCACGTACTGGCTGAACACCTGCCCCGTCGCGAAGAACCTCCTCGCAAGGTCCTCGCTCATGATGACGCGGCCCTCGCCGTGGCTGATCGGCACCAGGTGAATCCTCGGGTCAAGCACCGACCGGGACAGTGCCCAGGGGCTCGTCGCGCTGACCAGGCGGGTGCGGGCGATGCGGCTGATGTGCCGCCCGACCTTGTTGAATGTCAGCGTCGGAAGCTCGCTGGACGGCTCGCGGATTTCCCCGAAGGGGACGAGCCCGGTCTTGATGAGGGCCTGGAATCCGTTGCAGATTCCCAGGACAAGCCCCTTGCGGGTCTTGAGCAGCTCCATGATCGCGTCGGAGATGCGGCTCTCGCGGATGACGTTGGCGATGTACTTGGCCGAACCGTCAGGCTCGTCGCCCATGCTGAAGCCGCCGGAGAAGGCGAGGATCTGCGCCGCGTCTATCTCCTTCCTGAACTGGTCCAGCGACTCGGACAGCTGCTCCGGGGTCCTGTTGCGGAAGACGAGGATTTTGGGCTCGGCCCCGTTCAGGCTGAACGCCCTCGCCATGTCGTACTCGCAGTTGGTGCCGGGGAACACCGGGATGATGACCCGGGGCTTGGTCTGGGCGTACTTGGGGCTGAAGGACTTCCGTGCCGGGGCGAGGCTCTCGTGCTCGCCGAGGGCGAAGTCCGGCATCTCAGGGGTCGCGGAGGAGGAGACCGGCGGGAACACCTTGGCAAGCGTGCTTTCCCATGCCTGCTCAATCTCCTTCAGGCTTATCGTGACGTTCGGAACGATGTCGGTGAAGAGGGTTATATCCTCGCTGTCCACGGTGACCCCGAGCTTGACGAGCGTGCCCGTCTCGAAGTCCGCCGGGTCCAGGTGGTCGGCCTCAACGATGATCGAGCCGTAGACCGGGATGAAGAGGTCGTCCGGCCCTGTCTCGTTGGCAAGGCCCACGCCCATCCGCGTGACCGCCTGGGGGAAGTTGTCTATCCTCGCGCCTATCCTGTTGCCCATCGCCATCTTGCTGACGGCCTCGGCGATTCCGCCCGGCCCCACCGGGTACATCGCGCGTATCTTGCCCTCGCGGTTCTGCTTGTACAGGGCGGCGGCGTTCCTCTTGAAGGCCTCCCAGTCGGGGATGCTCTCGGCGGAGTAGGGGGTCATCACCATGTAGATGTTGTCGTCGCTCTTCTTGAACGCGCCGGACGTGACGTTCCTCACGTCCTCGGTCGTCACCGCGAATGAGACGAGGGTGTGGGGGACGTTGATCTTCTCGAAGGTGCCGGACATGCTGTCCTTGCCCCCGATGCTGCCCGTGCCCATCGCCAGCTGCGCGTCGATCGAGCCGAGAAGGGCGGCGGCGGGGTAGCCCCAGGTCTTGTCGTCCACGCAGCGGCCGAAGAATTCCTGGAAGCTCAGGCGGCACTTTGAGGCGTCGCCTCCCATGCAGGTTATTTTGGCAAGCGATGACAGGACGGCTATCTGGGATCCGTGGTAGGGGCTCCAGTCGGAGACCCGGGGATCATAGCCGTAGGACATCAGGGAGACGGTGGAAGTCTCGCGCGGGGGCAGGACGGGGAGCTTCGCGGCCATGCCGGCCTCCGGTGTCGCCTGGAAGCGGCCCCCGTAGGGGAAGAGGACGGTCGCCGAGCCGATGGAGCCGTCGAACCTCTCGCCGAGCCCCCTCTGGGAGCAGCAGGCGAGGTCGGACATGGCGGCAAGCCAGGCGTTGTGAAGGTTGTCCCGCGCCTTGGAGCTGCGCCAGAGCTGGCGGGAAATCCCGTCGAGCGGCTTGGCGAGCGGGGGCAGGCTCTCCCTGTCCGGCATCTCGATGAAGGCCTTCGCCTTGTGGGGCGCGCCGGCCGTGTCGATGAAGGAGCGGTCGAGGTCCACTATGACCTTGCCCCGCCACTTCATCACCATGCGGTTGCTGTCCGTTACGGTCGCGACGACGACGGCGTTCAGGTTCTCGGCGGCGGCGGCCCGGATGAAGCGGTCCACGTCCTCCTTTGCGACGACGACCGCCATGCGCTCCTGGCTCTCGGAGATGGCGAGCTCCGTGCCGTCGAGCCCCTCGTACTTCTTGGGAACCGCATCGAGGTTTATGTCAAGTCCGGGCGCGAGCTCTCCGACCGCGACGGAGACTCCTCCCGCCCCGAAGTCGTTGCACCTCTTTATCATCAGGCACACGTCCTTGTCGCGGAAGAGCCTCTGGATCTTGCGCTCCTCTATGGCGTTGCCTTTCTGCACTTCCGCCGCCGCCGTGCTGACGGACTTCTTGTCGTGCACCTTGGAGGAGCCGGTCGCGCCTCCTATCCCGTCACGGCCCGTCCCTCCTCCGAGCAGGATGACGATGTCGCCCGGCTCGGGCTCGGTGCGCACCACCTGGTCGGCGGGCGAGGCGGATATGACGGCTCCCAGCTCCATCCTCTTGGCGAGGAAGCCGGGGTGGTAGATCTCCGCGACCTGGCCTGTCGTAAGCCCTATCTGGTTGCCGTAGCTGGAGAAGCCCTGGGCGGCCTCGCGGGTCAGCTTTATCTGGGGGAGCTTGCCCGGCATCGTGTCGGACAGGGGGACGGTCGGGTCTGCCGCGCCGGTGACGCGGAGGGCCTGGTAGACCCATGAGCGGCCCGAGAGGGGGTCGCGTATCGCCCCGCCGATGCAGGTCGCCGCCCCTCCGAAGGGCTCTATCTCGGTCGGGTGGTTGTGGGTCTCGTTCTTGAACTGGAGCAGCCATCGCTCCGTGGACTCGGGGCTGTCGTTGGTCGCCGTGTAGCGGACGTCGACGAAGATCGAGCAGGCGTTGTTCTCGCCGCTGACCTCCAGGTCGTCCAGCTTGCCGTGCTTGCGGAGCCACTTGGCCGCGATGCAGGCCATGTCCATCAGGGTGACGGGCTTGTCCGTCCGCCCCTCGTACAGCTCGCCCCGCATCTCCTGGTAGCTCTTCCATGCCTTGCGGATTTCGGTCGCGTAGAGGCCCTCCTCCACCTTCACGTCCTCAAGCACCGTGTTGAAGGTCGTGTGGCGGCAGTGGTCGGACCAGTAGGTGTCCAGCACGCGGATCTCGGTGATCGTCGGGTCCCGCCCCTTGTCCTTGAAGTAGTCCTGCATCCACTTTACGTCGGACAGGTCCATGGCGAGGCCGAGGGAGCTGCGGTAGTAGTCCAGCTCCTTGTCGTCCAGCACGGTGAAGCCCTGCGCCGTCTCTATGTCGTGCGCCTCTCCCAGCTTCATCTTGAGCGTGGAGGGCTTGCCCTCGGCGGCAAGGCGGCTGTCCACCGGGTTTATCAGGTAACGCTCTATCTTGACGATGTCTTCCTTCGGGATGCCGTCCTTCTCGCCCTTGAGCAGGACGATCTTCGCGCAGCGGACGATCGGGGGCTCGCTCCTGACGGTGAAATCCTTGGACATACCCTCGCGCAGGAGGAGCAGGCACTGCTCCGCGCTGTCCGCCCTCTGGTCGTACTGGCCGGGCAGGTACTCCCAGATGATCTGGGTCTCGTCGGATGCGACGTTCAGGCTGTCGTAGAACACGAAGTCGCTCTGCGGCTCCGAGAAAATCCTGCTGACGGCGGCCTCGCAGACGGGCTCCGACACGTTCTCTATGTCGTAGCGGTTCAGGTAGCGGACCCCGCTTACCCCCCTCACACCGAGGAAGCCCTTTATATCCGAATAAATGCGTCCGGCCTCGTTCCTGAAGCCATCTTTCCTTTCAACGTAAATGCGAAACATACTTCCATTATATGGGAAATGTCTTGTTTTTGCAACGAGCAGTTGAAAACCACTTTAACTTCGTGTTATAGTTTCCTCCACGGAATGCTTGTGCTTCCCAATCGTTTTTTCAAAAACAGGAGAACTATATGAAAAAGGCAAAGATACTGCTGGCCGCATGCGCGCTGGCGTTTGCTTTCGTTTCTTGCAAGGGCAAGGAAACTGCCCGTGACTCCGGTGCCGGCTCCGGTACGGAACCCTCATCATCATCTTCTTCAGCTCCCGACTTCCACATCGGCGTCGTCACGGGGACCGTCTCCCAGTCCGAGGACGACCTGCGCGGCGCGGAGGAGCTCATCCGCCGCTACGGCGCGGTCAGCTCCGGCGGAATGATCCAGCACATCACCTACCCCGATGACTTCATGTCCCAGCAGGAGACGACGATCTCCCAGATTGTCGCCCTCGCCGACGACCCCAAGATGAAGGCTATCGTCGTCAACCAGGGCGTTCCCGGCACCGCCGAGGCCTTCCGCCGCATCAAGGAGAGCCACCCCGACATCCTCTGCTTCACCGGCGAGCCCCACGAGGATCCCCTCGTCATCCAGAAATCCGCCGACCTCGCCGTCAGCGCGGACTTCATGTCACGCGGCTACACGATAATCTGGGCCGCCAAGGAGCTCGGGGCCAAGACCTTCGTGCACATCTCCTTCCCCCGCCACATGTCCTACGAGAGCCTGGGGCTGCGCCGCAACATCATGGAGCAGGCATGTGCAGACCTCGGCCTCCAGTTCGTGTTCGAGACCGCCCCTGACCCGACGAGCGATGTCGGCGTCGCCGGGGCCCAGCAGTTCATCCTCGAGAAAGTCCCCCAGTGGGTGGAGAAGTACGGCAAGGACACCGCTTTCTTCTGCACGAACGACGCGCACACCGAGCCGCTCCTCAAGCAGCTCGCCCAGTACGGCGGCATGTTCGTCGAGGCCGACCTTCCCTCGCCGCTGATGGGCTATCCGGGAGCCTTCGGAATCGACCTGACCGCCGAGGCCGGTGACTTCCCCAAAATCCTCAAGAAGGTCGAGCAGGTCGTCGTGGACAACGGCGGGGCCGGGAAGTTCGGCACCTGGGCGTTCTCCTACGGTTTCTCCGTCAGCGCGGGACTCGGCGAGTTCGCCAAGCGCATCCTCGAGGGCACTGCCAGCAAGGATTCCAGCGCGGACCTCTTCAAGGCCCTCGGCGAGTTCACGCCGGACGCGAACTGGAACGGCGGATACTACATTGACCAGAGCACCGGCGTCCGCGCCAAGAACCAGATCCTCATCTACATGGACACATACATACTCGGAAAAGGCTTCCTGAAGACGACCGAGCTTGAGGTCCCCGAGAAGTACTTCAAGATTAAGTTCACCAAGTAAAGGGCGAAGGGAAGTCATCTTGCAATCCTGCCCTGGGGGGGTATGCCTTCCGGGCAGGGCTTCGCAGCGGACGGTTCGGCATAGTCAGATACAGATTTAACAGCGGTTTACGATGGAAGAAGACATACCCCTGTTGCGCCTCAAGGGCGTGACCAAAGACTTCGCGGGCACGGTCGTCCTGGAGGACGTCTCGTTCGACCTGCGCAAGGGCGAGATCCTGGGCCTGGTCGGAGAGAACGGCGCGGGCAAGACCACCCTGATGAGCATCCTCTTCGGCATGCCGGTAATCGCCGCGACGGGCGGCTACGGCGGCAGCATCCAGCTTGACGGGCGCGAGGTTCACTTTTCGAGCCCCTTCGACGCGCTCGATGCCGGGATCGGCATGGTGCACCAGGAATTCTCCCTCATTCCCGGTTTCACGACGACAGAGAACATCATGCTCAACCGGGAGCTTTCCAAGGCGGGCCCTATGGTCTACCTCTTCGGCGACCGCATGAGCGTGCTCGACCGGATGGCGATGAAGAAAAGGGCCGGGGCCGCGATACAGCGGCTCGGCGTTGACATAGACCCCGGCATGAAGGTCTCCGAGATGCCGGTCGGCCACAAGCAGTTCACGGAGATAGCCCGCGAGATTGACCGCGACAACGTGCGCCTGCTCGTCTTTGACGAGCCGACCGCCGTCCTGACCGAGTCCGAGGCGGACATCCTGCTCAAGGCAATCAGGGAGCTTGCCGCGTCCGGCATAGCGATCATATTCATATCCCACCGCCTGCAGGAGGTCATGGACATCTGCGACCGCGTGGTGACGCTCCGCGACGGCAGGACGATACGCGACGTGCCGGTCTCCCGGACGAACGTCTCCGACATAGCCGCGTCGATGGTCGGGCGGACGGTGACGGCTGAGCACCTGAAGAAGCAGGCCGAGCTGAACGCGGCGGAGACCGATAAGCTTCCCGACGACTACGTGCTCGACGTGCGCAAGCTCTGGGTGGACATGCCCGGCGAGACCGTCCGCGACGTGAGCTTCAAGGTCAGGCGCGGCGAGATATTCGGCATAGGCGGCCTTGCGGGGCAGGGCAAGCTGGGCGTTCCCAACGGCATCATGGGCCTGTACCCCGCGGGGGGAGAGGCGAGCTTTGACGGCCGCCCGCTCGAGATGGGGAACGCCGCCTCCGTATTGAAGGAGGGCCTTGCCTTCGTCTCCGAGGACAGGCGCGGCGTGGGGCTCCTCCTGGACGAGAGCCTTGACTGGAACATCTGCTTCTCCGCAATGCAGGTAAAGGGCGAGTACCTGAAGCCCTTCCTGGGCGGCCTGTTCAAGCTCCGCGACGAGAAGGCGATGCGGGCGAACGCGGACAAATACATCGACATGCTCGCCATCAAGTGCACCGGCGCCAGGCAGAAGGCCAAGGAGCTTTCCGGCGGCAACCAGCAGAAAGTCTGCCTTGCCAAGGCATTCAGCCTGAAGCCCAAGCTTTTGTTCGTGAGCGAGCCGACGCGCGGCATAGACGTGGGCGCGAAGGCGATTGTCCTGGATACCCTGCGCAAGTACAACCGGGAGAACGGGACGACGATCGTCATGGTCTCGAGCGAGCTTGAGGAGCTCCGCTCCGTGTGCGACCGCGTCGCCATCGTTTCGGGCGGCAAGGTGGCGGGCATACTGCCCCCGCGCGAGGCCCCCGAGAAATTCGCCATGCTGATGTCCGGCCTGAGCGCGGAAGGAGCTGAGAAATGACGCTTTCCAAAGACAGAATACAGGAGGCCCTGCGCGAGTTCGGCCTTCCCCGCCTTATCATAGCGGGCTTCCTCGTCGTCCTGTTCATCGCCGCCCCCTTCGTGGGCGTGTCCATGCCCGCGACTGTCAAGGACATCTGCAACCGCTTCGGCCAGAACGAGCTCCTGACCCTGGCGATGGTCCCGATGATCCTATCCGGCGCGGGGCTGAACTTCGGCCTCTCGCTCGGAGTCATAAGCGGGCTTTTGGGCTCGACCATCGCGATGCAGCTGGGGCTGACAGGATGGGCGGGTATGTTCGGCGCGATGATCATTTCCGTTCCGTTCGGCATCTTCTTCGGCTGGCTCTACAGCCTGCTCCTGAACCGGGTCCGCGGCGAGGAGATGACGATTGCCCTCTACGTCGGTTTTGCCGCCGTCATGTTCATGTCGATCATGTGGCTCATCCTGCCATACACGAGCGTCAACATGGTCTGGGGCTACGAGGGCAAGGGGCTCCGCACGACGATAACGCTCGACGGCTACTGGGTCAAGCAGTTCAGCAACTTTTTGATGATAAAGATAGGGGACTTCGAGTTCCCGACGGGGATGATCCTCTTCTGCGCCCTGTGCAGCTTCCTCATGTGGCTCTTCATGCGCAGCAAGACGGGGACGGCGATAACGGCGGTCGGGTCCAACCCCGACTACGCCAGGTCCAGCGGAATCAACATCAACCGCATGAGGACGATAAGCATCATCGTCTCCACGGTGACCGGCGCGATAGGGATTTTGATGTACCAGCAGAGCTACGGCTTCATACAGCTCTACCAGGCCCCGCTCTACATGGCCTTCCCCGCCGTCGCCGCCGTCCTGATCGGGGGCGCGTCGATCAACAAGGTCTCCATCGCGAACGTCGTGATCGGGACGGTGCTCTTCCAGGGCATACTGACCCTCACGCCCTCGGTCATCAACAGCGTCCTGCAGACCGACATGTCCGAGGTCATAAGGATTGTCCTCAGCAACGGCATGATACTGTACGCGCTGACCAGAAAAACAGGAGCGACCAGATGAAATCAATACCGTCAATAAAGTCCGCCAGGTCATTCCTTGCGGATTACCTTGTCGCGGAGGTCTTCCTCGCGCTGACAATCGTGTCCATACCCCTGTCCCAGTATTCCGGCATGTTCATCATGCAGGAAATCCTGAACAGGATTGCGAGGAACGCCTTCCTCGTCTTCTCGCTCGTGCTGCCGATCATGGCGGGCATGGGAATCAACTTCGGCATGGTTCTCGGCGCGATGGCCGGGCAGATAGGCCTCATCTTCGCGATGGACTGGGGCATCTCCGGCATGCAGGGGCTCGTCTTCGCCGCCCTCGTCGGCCTGCCCCTCTCCGTCCTGCTCGGCTGGATCGCGGGCAGCATCCTGAACAAGGCGCGGGGCCGCGAGATGGTGACGAGCTACATCATCGGCTTCTTCTTCAACGGCATCTACCAGTTCGTCGTGCTCTACCTGTTCGGCTCGCTGATACCGCTCCACAACAAGGCGATCGCCCTGTCGCGCGGATACGGTGTGCGCAACACGCTGAACCTGGACCCGGTCAGGCAGTCGCTCGACAAGCTGCTGATGCTCCGCGTCGGCGGACTGAGCATACCCCTGTCCAGCTACCTCGTCATCATCGGCCTCTGCTTCGTCATCGTCTGGTTCCGCAAGACCAAGCTGGGGCAGGACATGCGGGCTGTCGGCCAGAACCAGGCCGTGTCCAACTCTGCGGGCATACCCGTGGAGGGGACGCGCATAATCTCCATCGTCATCTCGACGGCATTCGCCTGCATCGGGCAGATAATCTTCCTGCAGAACATGGGCAACATGCAGACCTACAACGCCCACGACCAGACGGGCTTCTTCGCCGCGGCTGCGATCCTCGTCGGCGGGGCTTCCGCGTCCAAGGCGAGCATCACCAACTGCTTCGCGGGAGTCGTCCTCCTTCACCTGATGTACATCGTCGTGCCCCGCGCGGGCCAGAATCTCTTCGGCAACGCGAACATCGGCGAGTACTTCCGTCAGTTCATCGGCTACGGGGCCATCGCGTTCGCGCTGGTCATACACGCCTGGCGCAGCAACCGCAACGCGGAGAAAGCCCGCGAGGCGCTCAGGCAGAACCGGGCCGGCCAGTCCAAGGAGGCAGAGTGATGGCACTGGAAAAGAAGAAGATCAGGATTATCGTCCGCTCCGCCGTGGCGGCCGTCTACCTGCTGCTCGCCGTCTGCATGTTCGTCACGGGCAGGTCGCACACCGTCCTGATCGACAACCATGCGGCTGAGGACGGGTCCTATAAGGCGATAAAGAGCATGACCGTGACGGTGAACCGCAATCCCCCCTCGGAGTTCATGAAGGGGGACCGCGACAAGTTCACGGTGAAGGGTCAGAAGCTCGTCATAAAGGTGCAGTCGTTCGACGGCAGCATCGACGAGGTGTACACGCTCAGAATCCCCCTCGCCGAGGACAGCGTCATCGTCTCCGTGCCCCGCCTCGCCGCCGGACTTGACGGCGCGATGGAGCACTTCGACCTGAACTAGAGCTGGCGGCAGGATTTCCGCACGACGATCGACGGCGTTATGGAGACGTGCCGCGGCGTGGAGTCGCTGCCGTGCAGGGCGTATTCCATCAGGTCCATCGCGGCGATGGCGACGCTCTTTATCTTCATGTCCACGCAGGTCAGGTTGTAGCTCTTGGCGAGCAGGGTGTTG
>JAFSSU010000128.1 GCA_017450845.1 Treponema sp. | reverse complement strand
GCCGCAAGCTCATGAGCCCCGTCTACATGCAGGCTATATAGATGTCCATGCTCCCGCCGTCGGTTTCAAAGCAGGGAATCACCCCCTCCTTGACCTGCACAAGTCCGTTTGTCCTCATGAAATCTCCCAGCGTGTGATATGCGCCCGGTATCGTCACGAAGGGATTGTCAAAGGGGCGGTCAACGTGAATGGCCGCATATGTATGAGCGGGCTGCTCTTTGACCTGATAGCCGGAAGGATTCACACCGTCGGGCAGAATCAGGGCGGCAGTATATCCGTGCATGTTGAACACGTTTATCTGCTCCTGGGAAAGATTCGGAAAATCCCAGCCGATGACGCGGGGAGCTTCTATTCCATTTTCTTTCGCGCATTTGTATATCCTGCCGATCGCATCATCTTCGGGTGCCGTGCTGATCACCGTATGCTCCACATAGCGGAAGCCGGGGACTTCCTCAAGCCGGAGCTTGGAACAGGAGTCGCTCTGCTTATCCATTTCATCCCGGAAAAGATTATCAAGGGAACATGTAAAGATTTTGCAGATTTCAAGCGCCTTGTCCATCTCGGGATTTGCCGCATCCATTTCCCATTTTGAAACTGTCTGACGGCTCACGCCGAGCTTTTCCGCCAGAGCTTCCTGCGTCATGTTCCCGCCAAGCTTCCTGAAATACTGAAGGTTCCTGCCAAAGCTCATAATTTTTCACTCCTGATCATCGTGATTCGCAGTCCGTATTTTGCCACGGCTTGCGGTTACAGGCTAACAAAGATTCGCCGAAAGCTCCACCAACCGCAAGGTGCTTTTTGGACGGACCCCGCAACTACAGGTTGCGGGGAACATATGATCGGGTTTGCTTCTCAAAATCCCGCAAACGGGACCCCACGAATCAGGCATTCCGCCGCGTCCTCAATATCTTCATAGTCAAGCTCTTTACCTTCGCGGGCGCAGCATTCCATCTCATCCACGATGTTCTCAATCAAAACCATATCGATGAAAAGCGGCAGTTGTTCCAGCATATCTTCCCGGCTCCGAGGCAATCATACCCCTGAAGATTATAGAGTTTCTTTGATGTTTCAATAAGTTTGTTCAATATCAACCTCGTTTATGGTGGCAGGCTTCCCTTATTCCTTCCTGACCAGGGCCTCTTTCTGGAAGAAAGCTACGCCGTAACAGAGAACCTGCGTATACCCGTACAGCCCTTCCGCATATTTCCTCGTGTCAATCTGCTCCAGTACCCTGATTGCAGTGGCCTCCATCTCCGCCCGGCTCGCGGATTTCTTGGCCTCGATGATGATAGCACGCCGGTTGTCGTCGTCCTTGAGCAGGATGTCCAGCCTGCCCAGACCTTTCTCCTTGTTGGACTCCACCTCGTAGCCCAGTCCCGTGAATATCCCCGCAAGGAAATCGTGGTAGTAGTCCTCGTGGTAATCGTTGTAGCTGATCGTCTTCCACAGGAGGTCCGAGACAGCCTTGCTCGCGGCGGCCTCATCCCCGCCCCAAAGGGCTTCCATCATGGTCCTCTGCTTCGCGTTGTCTATCGTGTCGCGGAAGAGGGACACGACCGCATCCCGGAATATCGTCGCGACTTCCTTGTTGGGAATCCGAAGCTCCACGCTGTCCTCATCGCTGTCCGGATCCGCCTTGGTGACGTAGCCGGTCATCAGAAGGACGCTCCAGAGGTTGTCCTCCGTTGCATGGAGCGTGTCGTAGGTCAGCATGTCCGTGATGGCCTGCGTGACGGTCCCGCCGTTCATCAGGGCCTCGAACTTACCTTTTATATTGAAGTCGGTCCTGCCCACAAATGTACGCAGGACTCCGTTGTGACTTGAGTCCTTCCAGAAAGCCTTGGGGCGGGCAGATTTATCGAACGTTAAAGCCGACAGGTAATTTATCACGTCCCAGGGACAGTACACGTGGCTTGACCCGAACACGTAGCCGTCATACCATTCTTTGATTGCGGGGGCAGCGGCTTTCCTGTCGGCGGCAGCGAGCATCGCATCCACCTCGCTCTCCGTGAAGCCGAAGTATTCGGAAAATCGCTTGTTCAGCACCGAGTATGAGGCGAAATTGTTCGTTCCCGTGAAGATGCTTTCCTTGGAAATCCTCAGGCAGCCCGTCACCACGGCGAACTCCAAAAACTCGTTGTCCTTGAGCGATGAGCTCATGAGTCCACGGATTATATCGAGCATTTGCGTGTAGAAGCGGTTCTCCGCCGTGTCCTTCTCGCTTGCCTTGGCGAGGGGAACGTCGTACTCGTCAATCAGCAGGATGACCTTCCTGCCGTAGACTGCGTTCAGCATCCGCATGAGGGTCAGCAGGGAATCCTTCATGTCATCTATGTCGGCGGATTTTGATTTCAGGCCTGCGAAAACACGCAGGTCATCCTCATC
>JAFSSU010000014.1 GCA_017450845.1 Treponema sp. | reverse complement strand
TGGACGATGTTATCGGACGGGCAGGACTTTGACGCGGTGAAAATGCAGGGGAAGTATTCCCCGGCAACCCTCGCTGCTCAGGCCGCCGCAAGCTAAATTTTGAAGAAAGTTAACTTGTTCGCTTGACTTTTTATAGGAGAATGGCTGGATGTGAATCGTTATGTAGCGGCCGGACAGGAGGCTTGCAAGCTCCCCGGACAAGACGTCGGTATGACCGACTTGCCGGAGCGGCGGATTCCGGTTACGACTTTTATGACTTGCTTGTCCTTGAAGTCTTCGAGCTGGTCAAAATACGACTTCCGTTCTATCATCTTTTAAAGTATACTTTGAAAACTTTGTAATGTCAACGAGTTTTTAAAGTGTACTTTGAAAACTTTGCAGTATTAACGACTTTTCAAAGTTGATTTTGAAAACCTTAAAACTTCTGCCAGTGCAGCTGTTCGTCTATGTCGGCTTCAAGTTGTCTGGCGATTACCGCGTCGGGCGCAGGATGTCGGTTTTCTTCCTCCGCCCCCTAGCCTGCGTATTCTTCCACGATGGACAGCACCGGGTGCAGGTATGACGAGCCGAAGAGGTTCAGGTGGTTCAAAAGCTGGTAGAGGTTGTACAGGTCCCTGCGGCCCTCGTAGTCGGCGACGCTCCCCTGCGGAGGGTTTGCCTCCCGGTACGCGTCATAGAAGGTCCGGGGAAAGCCGCCGAAAAGCTCGGTCATCGCTATGTCAGCCTCCGCATGCCCTACGTAGCAGGCGGGGTCTATGAGCATGGCTTTTCCGTCCCGACCGCACATCACGTTTCCGCCCCACAAGTCCCCGTGCAGGAGCGAGGGGGCTTCCGGCTCCACGAGGAAGTCGCCCAGATGGTCGAGCAGCCTCGTTATCTTCTTTCTGTCGGTGCTGTCAAAGTAGTGGTCGGCAGCCCGGAACTGGGGGGCGAGCCTCTGCTCGCGGAAAAAGCTGACCCAAGATGATTCGGGAGTGTTTCCCTGCGGCCTTGCCCCGATGTAGTTGTCCTGGAAGAAGCCGAACTCCTTTCCCCCGGTCAGTTCCTTTGTGTCCGCCCTGTGCATCGCTGCAAGTTCACGCGCGAAGGTCTCCCAGTAGTCTTTCCGCTTTCCCGCGCTCTCTATGTAGCCCAGGAGCAGGAAGCTGTACCCTGCCTCCTCGCCGTCGTCCGTTCCCGTGCAGAGAATCCGGGGAGTCCGCACCGTGTCCGTCATTGCGATGGCCGTGAGCCCCGCCGCCTCGGCAGTGAAGAAGCCGGCATTGCCTTTTTCGTTCGCCTTCATGAACACCCTGTCTCCGGTGCTGAGCGTGAGCCGGTAGGCCTTGTTGATGTCCCCGCCGGAAATCCTGTCCGCCTGCCTGACCGAGACGGACATACCGAAGAGGCTCGTAAGCGCGAGCGCGAGCGAATCGTAGTTTGCAGGAAGCGTGATGTTCATGTCTTTATGGTATCGGGAATTGCGGGGCTTGTCGAGGGGGCGGGCATTCCCCGGTCACATCCCTTTCCATGTCTATGTGCACGATTCCTTCCTCCAGGTACTCGCCGGATGTCTGACGGAAGCCGAACTTCTCGTAGAAGCCCTGCGCGTATTTCTGCGCGTCCATTACGATTTTAGCGCAGGGGAGCTTGTCTTGTATGACGGAAAGGCTTTCTTCCATGAGCTTCCTGCCAAGGCCATTGCCGTGGCGCAGGGTGAGGACCCGACCGATTCTCACGGTCTTTCTGTCCTGCCCGTTTTTTTCCTCGTCATAGAATGCCCGGAGGTAGGCCGTGACCCTCCTGCCGTCCATAAAGAAGCAGTGCAGGCTCCTGTAGTCAATGTCGTCCGCGTCCACGCAGGTGATTTTCTGCTCGGTGACAAAAACCTCCTGCCGGGATTTCAGTATCTCGTACAGCTCCGTCAGGGTCAGCTCGTCAAAAAACTTGGCAATCATGCTCCGAGTATAACACAAAGACTGTCTTGTGTGTAGCCGCAAGTACTTCCGCAGAGCCTGCGCAAGTACTATCGCGGAGCCTGCGCAAGTACTATCGCGGAGCCTGCGCAAGTACTATCGCGGAGCCTGCGCAAGTACTATCGCGGAGCCTGCGCAAGTACTATCGCAGAGCTTACGGAAGGCGTGTGCAGGGCTTCCGCAAGGCTTTTGCGGGGCTTACGGAAGTCTTCCTCATGACTTCCCCAAGGCTTCCCCGGGGAACAAAAAAGGCTGCCCGGACAAATCCGGACAGCCCTGTTCGTGCTGGCTAGAAGCGTTTGTCGATGATTCTCTTGGTTTTCTTCTCGCTTCGTGGCAGCTCGCCCTCGCCGACGACCTTGACCTCGGGGGTCATGTTGAGCTTCTCCTTGAAGCGGAACTTCAAGGTCAGCGCGGCCTCGGTGCGGTCCACTCCGCCCTCGACCTCGACGAAGAGGGTCATCTGGTCGCGGCCGTCCACGTGCTCGATCTCAGCCCGGTACTCGCTGGAGGTACCCGGAACCTTCTTGATTACTTCCTCGATGGAGGAGGGGAAGAGGATGCATCCCTTCACCTTGACCATGTCGTCGCTCCGTCCGAGTATCCGGCTTATCCTGGGATACTTGCTGCCGCAGGGGCAGTCCCCTGGTATGGCGGAGGCAAGGTCATGGGTACGGAAGCGGAAGAGGGGCGCGCCCTCCTTGACGAGCGTCGTCAGCGTGATTTCCCCTACCTCGCCGTCAGGGACGGGCCTGCCTGTCTCAGGATCCAGTATCTCCATGTACACGTAGTCGTCCCAGATATGGATGCCCTCCTCTCCCGGGCAGTTGATTCCGATACCCGGGCCGTATATCTCGGTCAGCCCGTAAATGTCGTAGAGCTCTATGCCGAGCAGGTCCTTTATCCTTGCCCGCATCTTGTCGCCCCAGCGTTCGGAGCCGATGATGCCCTTCTTCAGGTGAATCTTCCCTTTCAGGCCCCGCCTCTCAATCTCCTCTGCGAGGAGGAGGGCATAGGACGATGTTGCGCACAGGACGGTCGCCTTGAGGTCCTGCATCATCTGCAGCTGCTTCTCCGTGTTGCCGGGCCCCATCGGGATGGCCATCGCGCCGAGCCTCTCGCAGCCCAGCTGGAAGCCGATTCCCGCCGTCCACAAACCGTAGCCGGGGGTTATCTGCAGCCTGTCCGTGGTCGTGATTCCCGCCATCTGGTAGCAGCGGGCAAACTGGATGGCCCAGTCGTCCACGTCTTTCTGCGTGTAGGGGACGATGACCGGTGTGCCGGTCGTTCCCGACGAGGAGTGGATGCGGACGATTTTTTCCTCCGGGACAGCGGCAAGTCCCAGGGGGTATGCCGTGCGGAGCTCCTGCTTGGACGAGAAGGGGAGCTTCTCGAAGTCCGCCTGCGTCCTTATGTCCTCGGGGTTTATGTCCTTGAACTTTTCGGCGTAGAAGCCGCCCGGGACTTTCTTGACGCGGGCGACCTGCGCCCGCACTTGCTCAAGCTGTTTCTCGCTTATCTGCATGGCCTACCTCTGCACCCTGCCGGATGCGTCTCCCCCCGCGAGCTTCTGCACTTCCTGCACGGTCACGCGGTTGAAGTCCCCTTCTATAGAATGCTTGAGGGCGGAGGCCGCGACCGCGAACTCAATCGTCTGCTGGGGCGTCATGCCGTGCAGCAGGGCGTAGATGAGTCCGCCGCCGAAGCTGTCGCCGCCTCCGACGCGGTCCACGATGTGCAGGTGGTATTCCTTTGAGAAGCAGCAGTCCTTGCCGTCGTAGAGCATGCCCGCCCAGTCGTTGTCGTTCGCGGAAATCGACGTGCGGAGGGTTATCGCGACCTTCTCGAATCCGAACTTGTCCGCCAGCTGCTTTGCGACGGACTTGTATCCGTCCTTGTTCAGCTTGCCGCCCGTGATGTCGCTGCCCTCGGCTTCTATGCCGAACACGTCCTTGGCATCCTCCTCGTTGGAGATGCAGACGTTGACGTACTTGCACAGCTCGCTCATCGCCGCCCGCGCCTGATCGCGGGTCCAGAGCTTGCCCCGGTAGTTCAGGTCGCAGGAGACCTTGACACCGTGCTTCTGGGCGCACTCGCATGCCTGGCGGCATATTTCCACCAAGTTGGGCCCGAGCGCGGGGGTGATGCCGGTAAAGTGGAACCAGTCCGCCCCCTCGAAAATATTGTCCCAGTCGAAGTCCTCCGGCTTGGCTTCCTGTATGGCGGAGTGGGCGCGGTCATAGATGCAGACGCTGCCCCTCTGGGAGGCTCCTTTCTCCAGGTAATAGATGCCCAGCCTGTCGCCGCCGCGGACGACCAGCGATGTGTCCACGCCGAGCGCGCGCAGGGAGCTAACCGCCCCCTGGCCGATCGCATGGGCGGGGACCTTGGTGACGAATGCCGCGTCCTCCCCGTAGTTTGCGAGGGAGACGGCGACGTTTGCCTCGCCGCCCCCGAAGGTCGCCTGCATCTGGTCGTTCTGGAAGAACCTGTAATAGCCGTTTGGAGCAAGCCGCAGCATTATCTCCCCGAATGTGATTACCCTGCTCATTTTGCCCGGGCCTCCTCTATGATTTTCCTTGATTCCTTGCAGAGGCGGGTGACTTCCGCCCAGTTCTGCCCGTCAATCAGCTCAGCCTTGACCATGTAGGAGCCGCCGCAAGCCGCTATGACCGGGCAGGAGATGTATTCGGCGAGGTT
>JAFSSU010000127.1 GCA_017450845.1 Treponema sp. | reverse complement strand
GTCTTCGTATTCCTTCAGAAGGACGGGACTACCGGCCTGGAAGATGACACCAGGTTCAAAGTTCAGTCCAAGATATACGAGCTTTCCACGGAGGAGACAAAAAACATGCAGCAGGAGGCATTCTCGGAGTTCCTCAAGCGCAAGCGGGACGGAATCAGCCTGGAGGCCCTCTGTACCCAGGCAGTCCAGGAAGTCCGCCTCAACACGGACAAGCACCAGTCCAGCGTGAGCCACCCGTAGGGCGACTCATTGCGTGGATAATTCTTGGATTTGGCGAGAATTATCCACGCGGAGCCTTTGCCGGGTCAATTGGCTTGGAATTCAGGAAGACCATCAGGGAAATCTGCGAGGAGCCCTTGATGCTGTCCTTCCCCGCCTCGCCCAGTTTGTCACCGAAGACCACGTAGTCGCCCTTCTGGACGGAGGTGCTTGCAAGCCCCGTGTAGGCGTAGATGTAGTCCGCCTTGGTCTGCACGAAGACCACCTGCCCGTAGCCCCGGTAGCTTCCCGTATACATGACGATTCCTGCCCGTATGCACTTGACAGTCTCGCTTTCCTTGGCGGTCAGGTGAACGCCGCTGACCTTTCCCTGCGTGTAGGTGACGGTCGGCTTTTCCACCGGCCAGGTCAGGCTGGAGTCCCCCTGCTTCTCCGAGTATTTGCGTGGATCGGCGGACGGCAGGTCAGGCAGGCGGGCGTTGTCCGTGTCCACGTAGCTGACCGGAATCTTGAGTTTCTGGCCCACGCGGAGCTTGCTCTCGTCGTCTATCGAATTCAGCTCCTTGAGCTTGGCGATTGAGATGTCGTTGACTTTTGCTATGTTATAGAATGTGTCGCCCCTCTGGACAGTGTACACGTCGTACTGGCGGGAAGGGGCATCCTTCTTGGCGCTGCTTTTCTCGCCGCCGTCCGTCCTGGCGGATTTCCCCGCCTCTTTCCCCGGAATCGACAGCTTCTGCCCCACGAATATGATATTATCGCTCTTTATGTCGTTCTCTTGTTTCAGGGCCGCGACCGTGACCCCGTACTTCCGGCTGATGGAATAAAGGGTGTCGCCCTTCTCAACCGTGTACGTGGACATCGCCTGCGCGGCAATCAGGGGAATCCCCGCCACGAGCGCGATGATGGCACATACAGAGAGTTTCTTCAGGCCGCCGGAAAACAAAGACTTCATACTTCCTCTATTTTCGGCGGAAACGGCTGTTTTATGTAGCCTAATAAAAACTCACGATGACGGCAGGTTCTTAAGAAGCTTGACCATGTACAGCTCTATGTAGCGGCGCAGGGCCGGATGATTCTTTATCTTGAGCAGGGACGGCGACTCCTCCAGGGACTTGGCGAGGCTCTGGATTCTTTCAAGCGACACGTTGTCGTTCTTGAACGTGCGCACGGTCTTGCGGACGTAATCGCGGACAAGGCTGTTGATGTCCTCCCGGAGGTTCTCGTAGGCCTGCTTGTCCAGGCGGTCATTCCACTCGGAAAGGTAGCCCTCCAGCTCCCTGTCCAAGGTGCTGGTCGTGGGGACAAGCTCGCTTTCCACGCCCGCCGCCTCGGTGCGGATGGCCTTGGCACGTGAGAGCATGCCGCTCTTGTCGTTCGCGTTAATGCTCTGGAGCTTCGCAGCGGACTTCTCCTTGTCCTCCGTGAGGATTTTCTCGGCGACGGTCTCGTAGCCCTTTTTCTTGTCCTTCTTCTTGTTCTTGGCGTTCTTTATGAGGGAAATCAGCCATGACAAGCCGGGGATAGTATAATAGAAGGGAAGCTTCATCCTGGCGTTCGAGTAAATCTCCGCCCTGCTTATAAGCAGGAGCTCGCTGTAGGAGACCAGCTCCCCGTTCCTGTAGAGCGTTATTCGGCCCGGCGTGCTGTCCTCAAAGGCGATGACGGGCAGGAAGTGGGCATGGAGTATGGCATAGAGGATGGGGTCGGCGGCCGCAAGCTCCCTCTCCAGGCAGCCCTCGAACGCCAGCTGGTCCTTCATTTCGGGCAGGGTCTCGAACCTTTTGAGCGCGAGGTACCACTCCTTGCTCAAGCCGTCGCGGATGACCGAGCGGGCATCGTTGCACAGGCGCAGGACGACCGCCATGACCTTCTCCTTGAGGATGAAGAATCCGGATCCGTCGTCAAGCTTGAAGAGAAGCAATGAGGGCAGGCTGTTGCCGGGCCCGGGGGTGTGCAGCTCCTTGATGTGCTCGTTCAGCTCATCCTGCGTGTATTCGCCGAGCAGCAGCTTGCCGCGGGAGTCCTTCATGCCCTCTATGTCGCTCTTGTTGAAGTAGTAGGGCGGCGAGGCGAGCTTCTGGTCGAACTCCTTGAACGCGGCCTCCTTCGCCGTCTTCTCGGCAGTCTTGGCCTTGTAGTAGGATGCGGTCGTCTCGATTATGAAAATCGACTGGAGGATATTGATGTCCTCGGTCGTCAGGTCCTTGAGCTTGTTGTAGTCCTGCCTGATGAAGTAGCACATCTGGCTCCAGGAATAGAAGTTGTCCCCGTTTATCTTGAGCGCGTCCATCGCGTCTTCCGGGCGCTGGACGAAGTGGTTGAAGAAGTTCTTTATCGTCAGCTCCTTGCCCGGGTTCGCGTTGGTCAGCTTCTTGAGGAAGTAGTCATGGGACTCCTCCTTGCGGAGCAAATCCTGGAGCTTCTTGAGGGCAAGCTTTATCAGCATGTTAACGGAGACGGAGGACGGGAAGAGCAGGTCGGGGATGCCCTTGCCGAAGTCCATCGCGTAGAGCGTCTTGTCGGAGGAATCCCTTCCGTCAAGGAAGTTCATTATCTGCTCGCCGCCCTGAACCTTGGTGACGATGTTGGTAGGGACGTTCTTGGGGATGTCGTTCGTGTTGGGGAACGGAATCGAGATGTTTACGTCTATGTCCTTGTAGCGGTCGGAATACTGCTCTATGAACGAGGATATGACGAAAATCGTCTGGGAGCCCTGGGACTTGCTCGTTATGACGACCTGCCGGGAACTGGACAGCTTCTTGAGGTCTCCTTCCAGCGTCTCGTCGGTGCTTCCCAGATAGGCCTGCAAGCCAGCGTTCTCGTTGATGTGGTGCTGGGCATAGGAGCGCACGTAATCGGCGAACTCACTGAAATCTATGACCGCACTGCGCTGCTTTGCGGAAAATCCCTTCAATAACGTAAAGATGTTCGACGTAACTTCTGATTCAGCCATAATAACCCCAGCTATAGTATATCCTATTTTTTCGGCAGTAACAAGGGGCAAATTAAGGGGGAAGGCCGATTTGGACCAGCCTTGAAACTCGCGGGTTTTTCGCATAAAATAGTGGGCATGAAAGTTCTTGTGGTTGGAAACGGCGGCCGTGAGCACGCCATCGCTTGGAAGCTTGCGGAGAGCAAGGATGTGAAGGAAGTGGTATGCGTCCCCGGAAACGGCGGGACGGCTTATGAGAAGAAATGTGTCAACATAGAGGAGGAGGGCGGCAACTACGTCGATATTGCCCGGCGGGAAGGTTGCTCCCTCGCAGTCATCGGCCCGGAGAACCCCCTCGCGGAGGGACTTGCGGACGAATTCTGGGCCGCCGGGATCCGAGTGGTCGGCCCCAAGAAGGCCGCCGCCCAGCTTGAGGCGAGCAAGGGATTCGCGAAGGACTTCATGAAGAAATACTCGGTCGCCGCCGCCGCAAGCGAGACCTTCACCGACGAGAAGGCCGCCCTGGACTACATCACCAGTCACGGCGCGCCGATCGTCGTCAAGGCTGACGGGCTTGCCGCTGGCAAGGGCGTGGTCGTCGCCAAGACTGTGGAAGAGGCCAAGGCCGCCGTCCGCGAGATGATGGAGAACAAGAAGTTCGGGGAGTCGGGCAGCACGCTCGTCATAGAGGACTACCTGACCGGTGACGAGCTGTCCGTCCTCGCGGCAGTCAGCGTTACGCCGGAGCTCGCTGCGGCGGGTAAGGCCTGCATAGTACCCTTCCTGAGCGCACGCGACCACAAGAGGCTCTGCGACGGCGCGAAAGGACCCAACACGGGCGGAATGGGCGCGGTTTCACCGGTGGAGGGCGTCACCCCCCTTATCCAGTCCCTGTTCGAGAAAAACATCCTGCAGCCCACCCTCAGGGGCCTCATCGACATGAAGGCCGACTACCGGGGCTTCATCTTCTTCGGCCTGATGCTGACGGAGGACGGGCCCAAGTGCCTGGAGTACAACGTCAGGCTGGGCGACCCGGAGACCCAGGCCGTCCTTCCGCTGATGGACTTTGACTTCGCCGCCATGTGCGGTGCAATCACGGACGGGACGCTCAAGGACTTCAAGTTCGACTGGAAGCCGGGCGTGGTCGTCGCCCCGGTCGCGGTCAGCGGCGGCTACCCCGAGGACTACCGGAAGGGAATCCCGATTGACTGCAACAAGGCTGCCTTCGAAAAGAGCGGGGCCAAGCTATTCGTCGCCGGAGCCAAGGCCGACAGGAGGGGCGACCGCGTGCAGACCGACGAGTCCACGGGGCTCGTCACGAGCGGAGGCCGCGTGCTCGCATGCTCCGCCTACGGGAAGGATTTCGACGAGGCCTGGCACAAGGCATACGAGGCGCTGGGGACAATCCACTTCGACGGGATGTTCTACCGCAAGGACATAGGGCTTCCCGGGGCCGCCCAGTCAAACTGAATGAACACCGACAATATCGTAGTAGTGCTCGTCCGCCCCGAGGAGAGCCGGAACGTCGGGGCAGTCTGCCGCGCCATGGCGAACAGCGCTGTGCATGACCTTCGCATCGTCGGCAGGCGGGAGGATATGGACGACGAGCGAGTCAGGGTGCTCGCCATCCACGCCGCCTACATCTGGGAGAACGCCCGCTTCTTCGAGAGCGTCCGCGAGGCGACGGCAGACTGCACCCTGAGCGCGGGGACGACCCGGAGGCGGGGCAAGAAACGGAAGGGCAAGCTCTTCCTGCCCGAGGAGTTCGCACACAACGCCGCCCGCGTCACCGACGGAGGGGGCAGGGTCGCCGCCGTCTTCGGCAACGAGAGGACGGGTCTGACCGACGAGGAGCTTGAGGAATGCAGCTGCGGGGTTACGATTCCGTCGAGCGACGAGTTCGCCTCGCTCAACCTGAGCCATGCCGTCCAGATAGTCTGCTACGAGCTTTTCAGGACCGCAAGCGAAGGGCAGACAGGCTACACGCCGATTGACCTGTCCCGTCTGGACAAGACGGTCAGCGTGATTACGGAGAGCCTGGGACAGATGGGATTCTTCCACCGGGTGACCGACCATGACATGGCGGCTTTCTGGCGGCAGGTGTTCTCCCGCGCGTCATTGAGCGAGGGTGAGGCCCAGTATATAGAAAAAACTTTCCACAAGGCGGCGGGTCTCTTCGCCGGGAAGGGCCGGGAGTAGGCCGCCCCCGGGGCTGGTGCCGGTCTACACCGTAAAGCCAGCCATTTACTCAGTTTTTTAGGCTCCTCATCAACAAATGTGGAGTGATGAAGAAAGCCAAATATTTATAAACTAAATAATTAGCATAGAAAAAGGTGCTGAACTTTTGTATACTGTTTTTTAACCACAAAAAACTGGCAAAAGGACAGCACCATGAAGATGATACTGAAGAAATTTTTGAATGTCAAGTGCGAGAAGATAAACAGCACGGAAATCAGTTTTTGCCTAAAACAGCCAATAAATGATTTGGATTCATAAGGCAGTCAAACATGATGTGAGACATCGGGGTTTTCAGGGAATTTTTGTTTTTATAAATCTTAGCAAGATTCAAAGCAAGTTTTCTTG
>JAFSSU010000126.1 GCA_017450845.1 Treponema sp. | reverse complement strand
GTGATCCCGTAGTAGTACAGGCAGGTCTCGTAGGCGGGGTTCAGCCTGACACCCTTGAGCCCTGCCTTGATCCCGACCGAGTTCGCCGAGTCGTAGAGGAAGACGAGGTAGCATTCGTCAAGCACCTGCCTCTGGATCTGCCCGTATATCCGTGACGCGTCGTCCCGGTTGTTCAGGGTCTGCATGGCGGCCCGGTTCAGGGCGAGCTCTATCCTCGCGTCGTCCAGGTAGCAGAAGTTGAAGCCCTTGTCCGGGCCCTGGCCGGACAGCAGGGGCCTGAAGGTCCCCGCGGGGTCGGGGTAGTCCGGCCACCATTCCATCACGAGCACGTCCTGCCGAGCCTCCGGGGCCGGGTTCCTCGCCATCTTCTGCTGCGAGTCCCAGTCCACCCTGAGCAGGATCGGCAGGAGCCCTATCTTCTCCAGGTTGCCGCGGAATGCCTCCATCACCTCGTTCAGGGCCTCCCCCTCCGCCTGGTAGGATATCGTCACGGTCCTCCCCCGCATCCCCGACTTCTCCAGGTGCTCCCCGGCCTTCTCCAGGTCCAGCGTGTAGGAGGGGAGCGAGTCGTCGTGCCCCCACATGCCGGCCGGGAGCATCCCCTTGGACGGGGCCGCCCTCCCCCCGATGCTCCGGCTGACCGCGTCCCCGTAGGGGAAGCTGTATGCCAGGGCCTTGCGGAAGTCCTTGTCGGCGCAGGGGGCCTTGGAGCCGTTGAACATCATTATGACGCTCCTCCAGGATTTTCCGGAGGCCAGCGAGCATCCCGGAATCCGGGCAAGCTCCTCCTCGTCCGGTAAGGACGCGATGTCCGCGTCCCCCGTCCTCAGGTAGCTCATGCGGCGGGCCTTGTCCGGCACCTCCTGCAGGAAGACCCTCCTGAACTGGCCCTTGCTCCATCCTCCCCGGTAGCTCTCGAACGCCTCCATCGCGACCGAGTTCCCGGAGACGGCGACGATGCGGTAGGGGCCCGAGCCCGCGTCGTTCCCCGCGTTGAACCAGGCCTCGTCCCTGTCCGTGGCGGCGGGGCTGATGATGTAGGCCGCCCTGCCGGAGGAGGCTATGAGCGGGAGGGGGGCCGCGTACTTGAGGACGAACGTCACGGTGCGCGCGTCCGGGGCCTCCACGGAGGAGACGCAGTCCCAGATGTAGGAGGAGCCCTTTCCCAGCCGCATCGTCCTCTCGACGGACTTCTTGACGGCGGAGGCCGTGAGCTCGCTGCCGTCGTGGAAGAGCACGTCCTTCCTGAGGGTGAAGGTCCATTCGGTCATTATCGCGTTGCTGGTCCAGCTCTCGGCGAGGCAGGGCACGGCCTCCCCGGTCCCGTCGTCGTATACCGTCAGCGTCTCGTAGACGTTGTGCAGGACGCAGCTTCCGTCCGACTGCTCCACGGACGGGTCGAGCGACGTGTAGGGGGCGCAGTCGATGGCATGGAAGAGGGTCCGCCGCGGGCTGCCGCCGCAGGCCGCCAGGATGAGGGAGGCCGGCAGGAGCGCCAGCAGGGAAAGGAGGGCCGCCGGGAGCCGGGCGGCATGCGGGCTGAGTGGATTCTCGGGATGCATGACTTGTATTATAGCAGACAATCCCGCCGAAATCAAAGGCATATCCGTGGCTTGGGGATACCACAAACGCGGAGTTCGTGTTATACTGTAGCTGATGGAAAGCAGCCCCAGCAGCAAGCCGGCCCGGAAAGACCCCGGACATGCCCGTTCCAGGCGCATCGCCTGGTCCCTCATTTTCCTCAACGCGGTGGGAGCACTCCTTGTCACCATCCTGTGCGTCTGGCAGGGGCGCAGGGAATTCCAGCGGGGCAAGGCGGAGACGGAGGGGGCCTTCCTGTCCATGGTGGAGAGCTTCAGCCTCTTCGGCGGGGGGAACATGCTGGGCCAGCAGATGTCCGTGCACAACTGGTGCAGGTACATAGAGCAGGAGAAGCTGGACCTGGGCGGCACCCTCACCTTCCTGAGCAACGTTTCCACCGCGTCCGAAGTGCACCTGCACCTGGTCAGGGCCGGCGACTTCAGGGGCTACTGCCTTTCACCCCGCTACCACGCGCGGGTCGGCATGCCGCCAGCGGAGGACGGGCAGGGCTACCGCGAGGTGGACTACCAGGGGCTGGCCTCCGCCTTCGCGACGATTCTTCCTTCCATAATGTCCCGGCCCGACGAGGTGGAGGTTCTGCTTGCCTCCATCGCCCCGAGCAGCAGCCTGGGGGTGAGCCAGGGCCGGCTCGCCTTCTGCGGGCCCGCGATGGTCAGGGAAGGGGACGGCGGCAGCATCTACATCGTCATGAAGGTTGTCTCCTCGGACGATATAAGCTCCCTGTGGAGGCTTCCGGACAACTTCCGCAGCGCCAGGGTCTCCCTGCTGGACAAGTACGGCGACTACATCCTGCAGGGCGGCGGCTTCACCGGCGGCAACTTCTGGGACTTCATCAGGACGGAGGGGAAGCTGAGCTTCTTCGACATAGGAAGGCTGCAGGCCGATTTCGCGAGGCCGGGCGCGTCCCTGCTGGAGCTGAGGAACTCCGCCGGGGAGACCTACTACTACGCGGGCTGCCCCTCGGGGGTGGCGGGCGGCCAGACCTTCGTCCTCGGCATCCGGCAGGACGACGTGGTCAAGAGCACCGTCAGCTACCGGCTCGCCGCCATCGTCCTCGCGGGAATGCTGTTCCTGTTCCTGCTGGACGGATGGTACATGATCCTCGTCAACAGGAAGCTGAGGGAGAGCGTGGACAAGGCGGAGAAGGAGAGCCGCTTCAAGACCGAATTCCTCTCCTCGATGAGCCATGACATCCGCACCCCGATGAACGCGATAATGGGGCTCACCAAGATAATGCGGCGGAGCTGGGGCGACGAGGCCAAGGTGCTGGACTGCCTGGGCAAGGTGGAGGTCTCGGGCCGGCACCTGCTGATGCTGATAAACGACGTGCTCGACATCTCCAAGATAGAGTCCGACGGGGTCGTCCTGTCCCCGGCGGCCTTCAGCCTGGGAGCCCTGGTCGACGAGATACGGACGCTGACGGAGACCCAGAGCCGTGAGAAGGGGCTTTCCGTGAGCTTCAGCAAGGAGGGCATGGACCGCGACCTGCTCGTCGCCGACGAGCTCCGCCTCAAGCAGGTGTTCATGAACCTGCTCTCCAACGCCATAAAGTACACCCCCGAGGGCGGCAGCGTGGACGTAACCGTCTCGGAGTCCCCCTCCGCCACCCGGGGCCGCCGCCAGGTCCGCTACGTCGTGCGCGACACGGGCCTGGGGATGAGCGAGGACTTCATGAAGACGATGTACCAGGCCTTCTCTCGCGAGGTGGACACCCGCATAAACAAGATTCCCGGCACGGGCCTGGGCCTCTCCATCGTCAGGCAGCTCGTCGACCTGATGGGCGGCAGGATAGACTGCCGGAGCATGGTCGGCAAGGGGACCACCTTCACAGTGGACCTGGACCTGCCCGTCGCGCAGTCCGCGGGCGGCAGGGAGAGCGAGAAGGAGGACTGGAAGGAGGACTTCATAAAGGGCGCGACCCTGCTCGTGGCGGAGGACAACGACATCAACTGGGAGATAGAGAAGGAGCTGCTTTCTTACAAAGGGATAAACTGCGAGCGCGCGGAGGACGGCAAAATCTGCGTGGAGATGCTGAGGTCTTCCCCGCCGGGGAAATACGCCGCCATACTGATGGACATGCAGATGCCCGTGATGGACGGCATGACCGCCGCGCGGGAGATCCGCGCCCTGGACGACCCCTCGAGGAATTCCGTCCCCATAATCGCGGTGACGGCGAACGCCTTCGTGGACGACGTGCGGGCCTGCCTGGCCGCGGGGATGGACGCGCACGTCTGCAAGCCCGTCAACGTGGACAGCGTCATAAAGGCCCTCCGCTCCGTCATGCGCAGGCGGTGATTCTTTCTCTTTTGCCCGAAGACCTTGCCTAGGCCCTCAGCAGGGCCACCAGGCCGTCCTCCTCCCCCGTGAACGCGTTCTTCTCGAAGTCCGCGAACAGCTCCACCGAGGAGAAGCCCGCCTTCAGCGCGAGCTCCCTGAGCTGGGCGCTCCCGAGCGGGTAGGCCCTCTCGTCCTCGGTGACGGGCAGGACCTTGCCGTTGCCCGTCTCCAGGTTCTGCTTGATGAAGCACTGTCCGTCCTCCTGCCGCCAGAGCTCGGTGAACAGGCTCGCGCGGAGGCTCGCCCTCGTGGGCAGCTGCTGCATTGGGATTCCCTTCTGCAGTATGTCGAAGTTGGGGAGGCTCGCGACGAAGCTGCCGCCGTCCGTCATGAGGCCGCGCACGTCCTGGAAGAACTTCTGTAGGAGCATCTCGTCGTATATCATCATTATGCGGTCGTCCAGTATGGAGACGACGTTGTAGAAGGACTTTCCCAGGAAGCGGGACATGTCCAGGTAGTCCATCTGGAAGAAGCGGATTGACATGAGCTGGTTGCGCTTTCGCATGTTGGCGGCGTGGAGCAGGTCGGCGTGGGACTCTATGCCGGTCACGTCGAAGCCCTCCCGGGCGAGGATGCTCTCGAACACGCCGGTCCCGCACTCAAGGCTGAGAATCTTCACGGGGTCGGGATAGTTTTTTACCAATTCGTCGTAGAACCTCTTCTGGGCCGTGGTCACGGGGAACAGCTCGTCATAGTATTCCTCTATATTTTGTATTGAGTACATACAGACATTATAAGTCGGGGCGGGGCTTTTTGCAACGGTTTTTTTGCGGGGCGGGGGAAGGAGCCTTCGCTGCGTCTGCGCGCGAAATCCACTGGACTTGCTGAGAAAATCCGGTGGACTTGTCCGCGAAATTCAGCGGGGACGCCCGGCATCTCCGCTGGCGGAATAACCTAATGGTGTTCGCACTTCGCGTCCGGGTTGCCCCGGAGCTTTCCCTCCGCGAAAAGCCGTGCCGCCTCGTCCGCGCTCCCCGTCACCCCGGGGACCTCCTCAAGGCCTGCCGCGGCAATCGCGTCGATCGCCCCCTGCCCCCGGTTCCCCAGGATCAGGGTCTGGACCCCTAAGCTCTTTAGGTACGGCGGCAGGGCATGGTGCCCGTTCTCCCCGTTGCCGGTTACTTCCGACGAGACGACCTTCCCGTCCTCGATCTCATAAAGCTTGAACCATTCGGTCTTGCCGAAATGCTGGAAAACGTTTCCGCTCTCCTTGTCGTAGGTGACTGCTATCTTCATGCCCCCCATTCTACAGCGGATCAGGTTTTTTGTCGATGGGCGGGGACGGGGACCTGAACTTGCCTTTGTCTGACATGAAAAAAGCCCCCTTCCGTGCGGGAGGGGGCTAATTGCTTTAGGAAAGATGTACTACTTCAGCTCGGCCTGGAGGGCCTTGACCTTGTCGGTCTGCTCCCAGGGGAAGTCGGGCCGGCCGAAGTGGCCGTAGGTCGCGGTCGCCTCGTAGATGGGCCGCTTGAGGTTGAGCGTGGAGATGATTCCGGCGGGAGAGCAGTCGAAGACCTTCTTCACCGCCTCCTCGATCCTGGCCTCGGGGACCTTGCCCGTGCCGAAGGTGTCGCACATGACGGACACGGGGAAGGGGACCCCGATCGCGTAGGCGAGCTCCACCTCACACCGTTCGGCAAGGTCCGCCGCGACGATGTTCTTGGCGATGTAGCGGGCCATGTAGGCGGCGGACCGGTC
>JAFSSU010000125.1 GCA_017450845.1 Treponema sp. | reverse complement strand
CGTGAGCCCGCTGATGGTGGAAAAGCTCTACGGCAGGATAACGAAGGATGGCTCTGACCTTGCCATGTGCAACGCAAGCTACCGGTATGAGGACGGGCGGACCCGGCCCGTCTGGTCCGGCTGGAAGTCCGCCGCCATCTGGAGCGAGAAGGACTTCTGGGATGAGAACGTGAACTTGGTCAACGTCGCGACGATGTTTCCGTGGAACAAGCTGTATCCCCGCAAGATTTTTGACGGCCTTCGCTTTGCCGAGGGAAGGGTGCAGGAAGACGAGCTTATCCTGGACAAAGTGATACGGCAATGCAAGAGGATAAGCGTCATTCCCGATTCCCTCTATTTCTACCGGCAGAGGTCTTCCGGTACGATGGGCGGGCTTCATAGAAGAATCTCCTTCGGTTATGTGGAGGCATGCCTTTCCCGCTTTTACTACTTCATGGAAAAAGGCTATGAGGATTTCCTCTTCCCCGCCATTTATCTTGCCTACCGGGGACTGGAAGGGGAGCATAAGAAGCTCCGCCCCCTGGGCCGGCTTTCCGGTGACAAGGCTAACGGACGTTTGTATGCCTCTCACAGGGAGGAATTCAATGCTGCCATCGACCGCTACCTGGCCCGTGACCCCCGGCCGCCCAGGGGCATAGCCATAAGGCTCCGGCTCCTGAAGAAGTCCTTCCTCCTGTACAGGCTCTACTGTGCGGTCAGGCCGCCACTTGCGGCGCTTTACCACTGTCTGCAGCACCACTGAGAAATCGCCGTGCCACCCCTTGCCCCTCGTGCCAAAATACGTTATCTTTACCTAGTAACACAATAGAAATTCCCGTGGGTGCAGCGGGAATCCCCGAGGTTCGTTATGGCTGAGAAGACACAGGTCGCCGACATCGACCGTTCTATATATGATTTCCGCTTTGCGGAGGATGACAAGGACTTCTACAAGGTCCGGGCAGGGCTCGACGAGTCCATCGTCACCCGCATAAGCGACGAGAAAGAAGACCCTGCGTGGATGCGGGACTGGCGGCTCAAGTGCCTCAGGATATACAACGAGACGAACGAGCCTGACTGGGGGCCCGACATCCGCGACCTGGACATCCAGAAAATCGTCACCTACGTCAAGAGCAAGACCGCCATGGCGGCCAAGTGGGAGGACGTTCCGAGCGACATAAAGGATACCTTCGAGAAGCTCGGCATCCCCGAGGCGGAGCGGCAGAGCCTTGCCGGGGTCGGGGCGCAGTACGACAGCGAGCTGGTCTACCATAACGTCAAGGACGAGGTAAGCGAGCAGGGGGTCGTCTACACGGACTTCGAGAGCGCGCTCAAGGGCAAGTACTCGGACATGGTGAAGGAGTATTTCATGCACCTCGTTCCGCCTACCGACCATAAGTTTGCGGCCCTGCACGGGGCTCTCTGGAGCGGGGGAAGCTTCGTCTACGTGCCCAAAAATGTCAAAGTCAAGATTCCACTCCAGTCTTATTTCCGCCTGAACGCGGCGGGGGCGGGGCAGTTCGAGCACACGCTTATCATCGTCGACGAGGGGGCGGACCTGCACTTCATCGAGGGATGCTCCGCGCCCAAGTACAACGTCGCGAACCTGCATGCCGGATGCGTGGAGCTCTTCGTCAAGAAGGGGGCGCACCTGCGCTACAGCACGATCGAGAACTGGTCCAAGAACATGTACAACCTGAACACCAAGCGGGCCCTGGTGGAGGAGGGGGCGACGATGGAATGGGTCTCCGGCTCTTTCGGCAGCCACATCTCCTACCTTTATCCGACGACGATACTGAAAGGCGACCGTTCCCGCTGCGAGTTCACGGGCATCACCTTCGCGGGGTACGGTCAGAACCTGGACACCGGAGCCAAGATGATTCATCTGGGAAAGTATACCTCGTCTGTCATCAACACCAAGTCCATAAGCAAGAGCGGAGGTATCTCCACTTACCGTTCGGCAATCGTCGTCAATCCCGGCGCGGCCCATGCCAAGGCGAGCGTGGACTGCCAGAGCCTGATGCTGGACGACAAGAGCCGGTCCGACACGGTCCCTGCGATGAACATCATGACCGACGACTGCGACATAGGACATGAGGCCAAAATCGGCCGCATCTCCAACAAGGCCGTCTTCTACCTGATGAGCCGCGGCATCCCGGAGGAGGAGGCGCGGGCCCTGATTGTCTCGGGCTTTGCCAATCCGGTCAGCAAGGAGCTCCCGCTTGAGTACGCGGTGGAGATGAACAACCTGATACGCCTTGAGATGAAGGGGACACTGTGATGGCAAATCCTGATTTTTCTTTTGACTGCGACGTGAACCACTTCCCGAGCCTGACCTGGAACCAGCTGAACATAAACCGGGGGCATCTTTCTGTCTCCGCTCATAGGGCGGAGGCCGCTGTCCTTCCTGCATTGCCGGAGGGCATCACCGTTGAGAGAAAGTCCCTCGCGGACCTGCCTCCAGTCCTGTCCGGCATAAAAAGCGGGATGGGAGCTGAGTTCGACAGGCAGTTCGAGGATGCGGCGGTAAAACTCGGTCTTGAGGCGGATATCTACACGGTGCAGGAAGGCAGGACGGACGGAGGTGCCGTACATCTGTCCTTGAGCGGCGGGGACGGCATTCGCGAAACCCTCATCGTTGCCCGGAAGGAAAGCGGGTCCAGCTTTATATTCGAGTCAAGCGGTAATGACGGGAGCCTCGCCGGGAACCGCATACGGAT
>JAFSSU010000124.1 GCA_017450845.1 Treponema sp. | reverse complement strand
GTCAAGGAGTCCTTCAACCGCATCATCAACGGTGAGGAAATCAACTGTGCCCAGGAGTGCAACCCGCTCCACGGACCCCGTGTCGCCGAGATCATCCAGAAGCTCGAGAAGAAGCAGAAGGTTGACAAGAAGCAGTATGTCGTCGAGGAGACCTTCGACAAGGACGGAATCGGAAACGCCCGCAAGGCCGCCGATGCCCTCCCCGAGCGCAAGTACTGATTTAACTTGGACATACTTCAATAACACGGTATGAAAATGAGGCCGGAGATATGGAAATGAAAATCCTGCTCCGGCTTTATTTTTCTGTTGTTTCCTAATAGAAAGTTAGCAAAGGAAAGGTGCGCGATGGCAAATGAAGCTCTGCTTTCGATGAAAAAAATAAACATGACGTTTCCGGGCGTGAAGGCTTTACAGAACGTTGACTTCACGCTCCGCAGCGGGGAAATCCATGCCCTCATGGGAGAGAACGGGGCCGGGAAGAGCACGCTGATCAAGGTACTGACCGGTGTCCATACGAGGGAATCCGGCGAGATTTACCTGGACGGAAAGATGATAAACAACAGGTCCCCGGAAGAGGCGCAGATGAACGGAATAAGCACGGTGTTCCAGGAAGTGAACCTGTGCACGAACATCTCCGTCGCCGAGAACATCTTCGCCGGGCATGAGCCGCGCAACAAGCTGTTCATGATTGACTGGAAACAGATGAACCAGAAGGCAAGGGAAATCCTCTCCTGGGTCGGACTTGAGGACATAGACGTGACCCGCTCGCTCGGCGAGTATTCGGTCGCAATACAGCAGATGGTCGCGATCGCCCGCGCGGTCAACTTCAACTGCAAGGTGCTTATCCTTGACGAGCCGACATCCTCGCTCGACGACAAGGAAGTGGACAAGCTCTTTGCCGTCATGAGGCAGCTCAAGGCGGACGGCAAGGGAATAATATTCGTCACCCACTTCCTGGAGCAGGTCTATGCGGTCTGCGACAGGATTACGGTGCTTCGGAACGGCGAGCTTGAGGGTGAGTTCGCCACCGCCGACCTGCCCAGGCTCAAGCTGGTGCAGACGATGCTCGGGCACGAGGTCGCCGAGCTTGACTCCCTGCACAGCAACAACGCGATTGAGGAGAAGAAGGATGTCCCGATCATCCTGAAGGCTGTCGCCCTTACCCACACGGGCACGATAAAGCCCTTCTCCGTCGAGATAAAAAAAGGCGAGGTCGTCGGGCTCACCGGACTGCTTGGCTCGGGCCGCTCCGAGATGGCCCGCGCCATATACGGCGCGGACAGGCCGGACGGCGGGCAGCTGACCTTCAACGGCAAGGATCTCACGGCAAAGACCCCGCTCGACTCCATAAAGAGCGGCATGGCCTTCCTTCCCGAGGACAGGAAGGCGGAGAGCATCATCGCAGATCTTTCTATACGGGAGAACATGATGATCGCGCTCCAGGCGAAGACCGGCGTGTTCAGGCTCCTGCCCATGTCCAAGCAGCTGGAGCTGACGAACAAGTACATCAAGGCCCTGAGCATCAAGACCCCGTCCCCGGAGACACTCATCAAGCAGCTGTCCGGCGGCAACCAGCAGAAGGTCATCATAGGCCGCTGGCTGGTCACAAACCCGGAGTTCCTGATACTCGATGAGCCCACGAGGGGTATCGACGTCGGAACCAAGACCGAAATCCAGAAGCTCGTCATAAAGCTCGCCGAAGAAGGCATGACGGTCATGTTCATAAGCTCGGAGATTGACGAGATGCTCCGTACGGTCAACAAGCTCTGCGTCATGCGCGACGGTGCGAAGGTCGGGGAGCTGATGAACGACAACCTGACGCAGGACGACGTCATGAAAGCTATCGCGGGAGGTGACAAATAATGCCAGGCAAAACAAACATATTGGGCAAGGTACGGAAGAGCCAGCTGCTCCTTCCTATCGCGGCGCTGATTCTGATGCTGATCGTCAACGTCATAATCACGCCGGACTTCTTCAAGATTTCGATCAACAACGGGGTCCTGTACGGCTTTATCATAGACGTGCTGAACCGCTCCTGCGAGCTGATTATCCTCGCCATCGGCATGACGCTGGTCGTCGCCGCATCGCGGGGAACCGACATCTCCGTCGGAGCGATCATGGCTGTCGCCGGCGCGCTGATTGTCCGCAACCTTGGCGAGAGCTATGACGGTTACGCCACCCCGATGCTGATAGCCATCTTTATCGGTATCCTGGGCGGAATCGCATGCGGCGCGTTCAACGGCCTTCTGGTGGCGAAGTTCAACATCCAGCCGATGATCGCGACGCTGATCCTGTACACGGCGGGACGCGGAATTGCCCAGCTGATAAGCTCCAAGCTGACCGAGACAGGGGCAAAAGCGACCGGTGTCATCCTCTATGTCCGCATGGAGTCCTTCCGCTGGATCGGAGGCTTCCTGCCGCACGTCGTCATACCGACACCGATTTTCATCGTCGTGGCCTTCCTCATCCTGACCCAGCTGATACTGAAGAAGACCGCCATCTCCACCTACATCCAGACCGTCGGAATCAACCCGAAGGCCGGACGCCTGGTCGGAATCAACTCCACTATGGTCATCTTCTTCTGCTATGTCTTCTGCGGATTCTGCGCGAGCATCTCGGGCCTCATAGCATCCAGCCGCATCTATTCGAGCGATGCGAACAACATCGGCCTGAACCTGGAGATGGACGCGATTCTTGCGGTCGCGCTCGGAGGCAACAGCCTTGGCGGCGGTAAGTTCAACCTCGCCGGGTCGGTCATCGGCGCAATCACGATACAGTGCCTTACGACGAGCCTGTACGCCATCGGGGTTTCAGCCGACCAGCTGCCGGTCTACAAGGCCGTGGTCGTTATCCTTATCGTCCTGCTGCAGTCTCCCGCATTCAACCGCTGGAGAAGGGCCATGAAGCTCAAGAAGCAGAACGCTGTGGCAATCGGAGGGACAAAATGAAAAACAAGAAGAATACGAACGAGACCGTACTCGCGGCGGACAAGAAGAAGAAGGGAAAGATTGACAGCTCCAACTTCCTGCTGTTCATCACGATTTGTCTGTTCCTGATAATGTACATCTTCGGATGCCTGATTTACGGGGACGCGGGCTTCGGCAGAAGGCAGGTCCTGCTGAACATGCTGATCGACAACGCGGGACTGCTTATAGCCGCATCGGGCATGACGATGGTCATGATTACGGGAGGCATCGATATCTCCGTAGGCTCGGTGATAGGACTTTCCTGCATGATCCTGTCCTACTGCATGGAGAAGAAGGGCTTCAGCGCGACATCATCGGTCGCCATTGTCCTGGGACTGGGAATCCTCTTCGGCATCTTCCAGGGATGGCTGATTTCCTACATGGAACTGCAGCCCTTCATCATCACGCTCGCGGGCCTGTTCGGATGCCGCGGACTTACCGCCATGCTCAGCACCGAGCAGATAGCGATTACCGACGCGAACGCAGGCGGAAGGGCTTTCATCGCGGTGGCGAACAAGAACATCTACTTCCGCACGGGGTCGGATGAGAACCCGGGCATAGAGATAATCGACTGGCTTCTGGGCGCGACGCAGAACAAGCGCGGGGTGGTGAGCTATCCCTTCGTGCATCCGAGCGTCCTCATCGCGGTCGCCGTGGTCGTCATCATCTGGTTCGTGCTCAAGTACACCAAGTTCGGCCGCAACCTCTACGCAATCGGAGGCAACGAGCAGTCCGCCCTCCTGATGGGAATCAACGTCAAGCGGAACAAGTTCGTCGCCTACGTGGTGGAAGGCTTCATGGCCGCCCTCGCGGGAACGGTATTCTGCCTGAACACCACGTCCGGCTTCGTCGAGCAGGCGCGCGGATTCGAGATGGAGGCGATTTCCTCCGCCGTCATCGGCGGCACCATGCTGACCGGAGGTGTCGGAAGCATCGTGGGAACATTCTTCGGAGTCCTCATAAAGGCTACGATCGAGACCCTCATCCGCAGCCAGGGAACGCTCTCGTCATGGTGGAACAAGATAGTCCTTTCGATTATCCTCTGCTTCTTCATCGTGCTTCAGAGCGTGTTCATCATCATCAAGAACCGCAAGAAGAGCTAGGAGGCTTATATGCCGTTCATTGACTCAAAGATCACCGTGCCTGTCACGGCGGAAAAGAAAGAGGCCATAAAGAGCAAGCTGGGCAAAGCGATTTCGCTGATGCACAAGGGCGAGTCCTACCTGATGGTGGGAATCGACGACAGCTACGACCTGTGGATGGCGGGAAAGAAGCTGGACAAGGGGGCCTTCATCTCGGTCTCGGTGTTCGGGAACGTTTCGGCGGACGATGCGGACAAGATGACTGCGGAAATCTGCCGCATCATGAACGACGAGCTGGGCATCCCCGCCGACAAGGTTTACGTCAAGTACCAGGGCGTGTCCGACTGGGGCTGGAACGGAAGGAATTTCTAAAAAGACAAGGCCAGGCGTTTACGGGCGGCGGTCAGCGGATGCCGGCCACCGCCCCTTTTTTATTTCGTGTTGAATGCAATCGCGCCGTCCCAATTCTCGGGCGGGTTCGCGATGAATTCCTCGCAGCGGGAGAACATGAGCTTGGCGGCCTTGTCCCCTTCCACGGCGGCCAGAGCCTTGGCGAAGTAGTCCTTGGCCAGGTTCCAGATGCCCTGCTTGTACAGGTCCATTCCCTTCTTGTACGCATCCTTGTACTCGGGCGGGAATTCTTTCTCGCTGCGGTCAACGGCGTAAATCGGAACCGCATTCTTCTTTCCCTTGACGCGTACGTCGTCCAGGTGGCGGAAGCAGAAGGAATCCTCGCCCGCATCCTCACGGACTGTCTCGCTGACCAGAATCTGCGTTCCGTAGGTCTTGGTCAGGCCCTCCAGGCGGCTCGCAAGGTTCACGTTGTCTCCGATGACCGAGTAATCCGTCTTGTCCTTGGATCCGATGGAACCGACGATGACATCTCCGTAGTGAATGCCAATTCCGATGTTGAACTTCATGCCCTCAGGCAGCACCAGGTCGCCGATTTCCACATCCGGCAGGGCTTCCCGCATCTCGTAGGCGGCGGCGACCGCGCGGCGGGCATTATCCTCGTAGCTTACCGGGGTACCGAACTCCGCCATTATCGCGTCACCGATGAACTTGTCTATAGTGCCGCCGTGCTTCTTGATGATATCGACCATCTTGGAGAAGTAGCGGTTCAGGAAGGCGACGAGCACGTCCGGCTTGTTCTTCTCGCTTATGTTCGTGAACGAGCGTATGTCGCTGAACAATATGGCGACCGACCGGGTCTCACCTACCCCGACCTTGTCGTCGCTCGTGTCCGACTGAAGCACCAGGCTGTCGATTATCTGCTCTGGGACAAAACGGCTGAACGCGCGGCGGATGCCCTTGGCAAAGAACATCTCTTTTTTGACGACGATTGCCTTTTCGAATATCGTGCCGGTATTCCGGACGCAGAATGAGAAGAAATCCTGCTTGTCGCCGGATATGTTGCCTTCCGAGACGATATGCACGGTACCAAAGTTGCCGCTCTCGCGGGTACCGATGCCCACCGTCTCGTAACTGGAAAGCTGAATGCCCTCCTGGTAGAAGCGGTCGAGCAGACCCTCCGAGTCCAGTTTCTTCGCGACAACCTTGGCGGCGTTGTAGTCGGTCTGCTCCTTCTCAAAGTCCGCCGCACACACGCTCAGGAAATCCGCAATGTCCTTGTCGCTCATTCCCTTGGCACAGATGTAGTAGCCGTGCGGACCGTCGTTCTCCACGAGGTACAGGCCGACGGCGGGCACCTCGCAAACCTCGGCGACGAGCATCAGCAGGGACCTGACCATCTCCTCAAGTTTCTCGAGGATTCCCATCATGCCGAGAATCCTCATGTATATGACATCCTTGTACGAATCGCTGTACAGGATGTTCGTCGCGCTCATGAAGAGCATGGAATCGTCAAGGCCCTTCTTTATCTGGGAGATTGCCGTCTTGTCAATCTTGGGGGAAGAAAGCCCTGCAAGCTCCGTGACGCTCAGCGCGAAAGTCTTCTGGTCCAGAAGGACGAATGATGTCGCGCCGCAGTCCTTGGCAAGGAATTCCGCAAGGGGAGACGGAAAGTTGGAGTACATCCCGATCGCAAGATCCTTGAAGCACCTGATGGAGCGGATGACCCGCACGACCTCAAAGCTCCGTGGCTCCTGCACGTCCGCATTGACAAGGAGGATGTCTGGCTGGAAATCAAAGAGGGAGTAAATAGCATCCTTCCCGTTCCCCACGAACTGAAGCGTGAAGTCGTCTCCGTCCAGGCTCGTCGTGAAAAGCTTCTGCATGGTGACGGAAGTCTCAAGTATCAGTATTCTCTTGCTCATTCTTCTTCTCCTACAAGTCCCTTGACAATGCCGATGAGCTTGCTGCGGTTGAAGTCACCCTTGCTTATGACCGCGCTAGCCCTGAGCCGCTCGAATTCCTGAAGGACTTCCGGGCTGCGGTCGGCGGATACGATGACGACCGGAGCATCCTTGTACTGGTCAAGGCGGCGCAAGTTGTCCAGAAGGACAAGTCCCGTCATACGGGGCATATCCTTGTCCGACATGATGAGGTCATACTGCTTGCCCTTCGCTTTCTCAAGCCCGTCAATGCCGTCGAACGCGGTATCTACGGCAAAGCCCGCGCTCTCCAGTATGGACTTCTCTATCTGCCGGGTCGTGTCCGAGTCATCGACGACAAGGACGCGGACAGTCCGCTTCTTGGTCGCCGCCTCGTACTTCTTTATGTCGTATCCGCGCAAGGACTTGAACTTCTTGAGTATGTCCGGCACGTAGAGGATAGGAACTATGTCATAATGCTCGTCAAAGACGATGCCCTGCAATATCGAGAAGTTGCGGAACGCCTTGGGCAGCGGCTTGACTACGAGGGACACGTACTGCTGCACCTGCTCCACGATGATTCCGATTCTCTGCTCCATGTACTCCGCGATGAGGATGGAGTCCGCGTCCTGCGCGGCGATGCTCCTCTGATTGTCGAAGAGCGACGACAGGGAGAAACAAGGGATAAGCTGCCCCTCGAGCTTGATGTAGCTCTGGTTCTGAAGGGTGATGTACTCGCTCTTCTTCCGGTAGATGATGTCCACGATATGCTGAGAGGGTATGAGGTACTTGTCCTTGTTGGAAAGGACGAACACCCCCTGCAAAGTGGACAGGGACAGGGGGAAGTGCAGGATAAAGCTCGTGCCCTTGCCCGGCTCGCTTTCCACCTTTACGCGGCCCTTGATTTTCTCGACGTTGGACCAGACGACGTCCAGCCCCACCCCGCGGCCGGACAGCTCGGTGACTTTCTCCTTGGTGGAGAAGCCTGACTGGAAGAGGAACTGCGACAGCTCCCTGTCGCTCATGTTCTTTATCTCCTCCGTCCGCTCCGGGTACAGGCGGATTGCCTTGTCGCGAATCTTGTCGTAGGCGAGGCCGCGCCCGTCGTCCTTGACCGTCAGCTCTATGTGCTTGGTCTCCCGGACGCAGGAAATCGTCAAGGTGCCCGTCTCATCCTTGCCTGCGGCCTTACGCTCCTTGGGTTCCTCTATGCCGTGATCCAAGGCGTTCCTGATGAGGTGCATCAGGATGTCGCCAAGCTGCTCCAGGATTAGCTTGTCAATCGCGATGTCGGTATCAGGGATATCGCACCTGACCTTCTTGTTCAGGTTCATCGATTCCATCGCAATCGTGTTCTCAAGGGGCTTGAGGACAATGCTTATGGGAAGCATGCGGAGGTCAAAGGCCTGCTCCTGCACGCTGAAAATCGAGGTCTCCAGGGCGAAGATGTCGGACTCGAATTGCTTGCGTATCTTGGAAAGCTCCTGAATCCCGGTTTTCTCCTCAAACTTCTGGAGTTCGTCCAGCTGGTGCTTCAGGTGGAATTCCCTCGTTATCATCGTGTCGAACGCCGCGATAATCTCGTTGACGCGCGAGAGCTTTATGCGGATGGACTGGATGTCACTCACGTCCCCGGAGAAATCCTCGTCCTCCTCGTCCTCGACGGCCTCCCCTTTATCCTTGCTGATACTGGCAATGAAGGCATCGATGTCTATCAGTTCCCCTGCGGCGAGCTTGTCGCAGTACTGGAGGTAGATATCTATATCCTGCTCGTCGGTGCCCTTCTTCGTTATGGAAGAGACGCAGTCCGCTATCTTGTCGGCGACGGCGAATACCAGCTTGACCAGGCGGTCAGAGTTCTTCACCTGCCCGTCCTTCACGCCCTTATAGATATCCTCCACCGCATGGGAGAGCTTCTCAATCGTGGGAAAGCCGAGCATGCGGGAATTCCCCTTTATCGTATGCAGAGCCCGCAGCAACCGGGAAAGGGTATCCGGATCGTTCTGCGTGGATTTCAAAGTCATTATGTCCTTGCGAGAGGACTCAAGGAGTTCCCTGACCTCCGAGACATAGCTTTCGGTGATGTCCGCCGAGACTTTAGCCATTGTCCTTACCCCCTGTCTTTTTGTGGAAATAGAAGACGCTCCCGTCCGAGATTTTCTCGAGGGACGGGGGCATCACGGTCGAATCAAGCTGGGCAATCTCGCTCATGGAGACGAAGAGGATTCCGCCATCGGAAAGGCACTTGTCCGCAATCGTCCGCAGAATCCTTGCCCGCAGTTCCTGGCTGAAATATATGAACACGTTCCTGATGAAGATGATGTCCTGCATCTTTGGCAGCATCACATCACACACAGGACTGCCCAGCAAGGAGAGGTTTATCAGCCGGGGCTGTATGCACGCCCTGATGTCGCTGTCAAATTCAATCCTTCCGTCCGTACGCTTGTACGGATAGAGCAGGTTCTGGAAGGGAAGCCCGTCCACCTGCCTGAGGGAACTGCCCAAGAACACCCCGTTCCTGCAATGCTCCAGAACCTCGGAGTTTATGTCGCTCGCGGTCACGAGGGCTTTGACCCCGCAGGTCTTGGCGATAAGGGCGAGGGAGTATGCCTCTTCCCCGTAGGAACATGCCGCGCTCCAGATTTTTATCTCCGTGGCTCCGCGCATCATGCGCCACATAGGGAATATCCTGTCGCGCAGGAGGGCAAACTGCTTTTCCTCGCGGAAGAAGTATGTCTCGTTGACGGTGCTCTCGTTGACAAGCTCGTTGAACAGGGACTCGTTCGTAAGCAGTTCATTCTTATAGCCCTGAACGGAACAGGATTTTTCCTTTATCTTCCGCTCGATGTAGCCTTTTATGCCGTCACGGTGACTGGCGCGGGGAATTATGCCCGTCCGCTCCGTCAGCACGGCAATAAAGGAGTCCAGCTCTTCTTGCGTCAGGCAGATTTCTGCCGTCTGTTTAGCAGGGCTCATTTGCATATAAGCTCCAGGATACGGGCAGCAATACTGCCACGGGGCAGGATTTCCCTCGCAGCACCCAAATCTATCGCGGCGGCCGGCATACCGAACACCGCACAAGTGGACTTATCCTCCACGATTGTCCAGCCGCTCTTGTCGCAGATTTCCTTGCAGCCTTCGGCACCGTCAGCCCCCATGCCGGTCATCAGGACGGCAAGGACATTCTTTCCGTAAAATCTCGCCGCGCTCCTGAAAAGCTTGTTGACGGCAGGACGGAGAAAACGCTCCGGCTCCTCGTCCGACAGATGAAGTACCGGAAGGCCGTTGGACTTGAGGTAGTCAACGACGAGATGCCTGTCCGCGGGCGCCATGTAGACCGTGCCCGCCTGGGCAAGCTCACCGTCCTCGGCGAGCTTGACGCGGACATTCTTGCACACATCGGAGAACCAGCCCGCCATCGCCTTGTCCGCCCCAATCTCTATATGCTGGGCGTACAATATGGGAAGGGGAAAATCCTTCCCCAGGCCGGAAAGAACCTCGGATACGGCGGAAGGCCCGCCCGTCGAGGCACCGATGCACAGAACCTTGAACTCGCCCTTGCCCTCCACGGAAGGGGAAGAGCCTTTTGCCGACGAATCCGGAAGCTTTTCCAAGGTCTTCACGAGCGAATCAAAGAATGCCGGGGTATAGGCATTAAGCTTGGGCTTGTCGAGCATGACGGCGAAGGAGGAGGCCCTGTCCCAGACCTTTCCTTCTGACAGAAGCAGGACAGGAATATGCATCTCCTCCGAAAGGAAGCGGAGGTTCTCCTGCTCCAGGGGCTCGCTCGTGTCCACGCCGGATACTATGGCATCGGGCACATCCCCCCGGGCAATGGCGACGGCTTTTTTGCCGTTGGACACCGACGCGGAGATTTCAAATCCCGGGTGCTTCTTGAGGTTCTGTTCGATGATAGCCCGGACGATGGCAGAGCTGTCCGCTATGAGAATCCTCATGCCTTGCCCCCTTTGATGAGACCAGCGGCAAAAAATTTCTGCAGCAAGTTATCCGGCGATATGAGAATCTGCTTGCGGAGGAGCTTCTTGTCCTTGCTGTCCGTCTGGAAGCCTATCGCGCACACCCCGCACTCGGTCTGCCGGGGCCGTATGCTCTGAGGTATCAGGCGCAGGCCGGAAATATCCATGACCCTGCTTGAGACCGAGCTGTTGACGGACAGAGCAAGGTTTCCGCTCGCAGGGAAAGCCGTCTCCGTGTAGTTCACGATAGACTTCCGCACATCCTGCGCGAAATCCTGCATCTTCATGACGAGGACGACGTTCGTGTTCTCAATGGACTTGCAGAGGAATTCTTTCTCCAAAAGATGCCCTATGCGGACATGGGGCAGCGTCTCCCGGTTGAACACGATATTCTTGACTTCCTTGCCGACAGCAAGGTAAATACCAAAGACGACATATTCGCTCTGGATGAGGAAGTCCACCGTGTCGTATGCGATGCAGGTGAAATGCTTATGCGCTTCCAAGGTCTTTCCTTATGAGCAGCTCAAAGGCGTTCGGGTTCAGGGCCGGCACTTCCTCACCACCGTAACCGAGCGTCCCCAAAAAATAGCCCTCCTCGTTGCTGCCGGGGATGAGGTTCAGGTCGCCCTCCTCCATGTCGGCAAAGAAGAGGATGTCCGAGATATGAAGAGACAGCTGGTCGTCATCACGCTTGAGAATCAGGAACAGCGGCTCCTCAGGAGGAGTAGTCACCGTATCCCCGATGAGCGAGCGCGGGTTTATGACCGTGAAGGGATCTCCACGGCGGTTCAGCACGCCCTCAATGTAGGCGGGCATGAAAGGCAGCCGGTACACGGCCACGTCCCGTATAATCTCAAGCACATCCGATGACCGGACTGCGTATTTTCTCTCCCCTATTGAAAAGAAAAGCCAGGTCGTCATTTTCTTCTCTTCCAGAAGCTCGGCCTGTACAATACTCTCCAAGGCTATCTGATCGACTATCTCCTCGTTCATACTTCTTTCTCACCTCCCCTGTTGGTGTTCTTCTGGTTGCTCAGCTCGCTCGCAATCTCCTTGAGGGTCTGGGATGCCTTGGAGATATGCTCGGTCGCCCCCGTAAAGTTCTCCACGCCGGACGCTATCTGCCGGAGCGTGACGAGTATCTGCTCGCTCGCCATCGCCTGCTGCTGGAT
>JAFSSU010000123.1 GCA_017450845.1 Treponema sp. | reverse complement strand
ATGGCCGGGTCAAGGGGTATCATTCAAACCGGACGCGTGGGGTAATTCCTCTGAATCCTCACTAAGACGCAGGGGATAAGCTTCGGGTAGCCCGCCTTCCGGCAGCCCGTCGCCGACAATCAAAGGACGGATAAGCGTGTAGAAAGCTCTCTTGTGCGTTGTTTGGACGGCGGTTCGAGCCCGCCCATCTCCACAAAAAAGCCGGTCGTTTGACCGGCTTTTTTCATAGAGACATGTGCCTGCCGCTATGCCGTTTTATTGTACTGGAACGACGGCGTTGAAGGTGAGGTCGGTGTCGGGGGAGTCGTTGACAAGGGTGTGCGAGTGGCCTTTAGGGCAGTAGTGCACCGAACCGGCGCTGACGGGAAGGCGCTCGCCGTCGCAGACGACATAGCCGCTGCCGCCGGTGAAGAACATGATCTCGCTGCTGTCCTCGTGAGTGTGCAGGCCTATGGATGCGCCGGGGACGAGGCGTCCCATCGTGATACGGTTGAGTCCGTCCTCGTATCTGCGGGCTGCATAGTACTTTTCACCTCCCTTGAAATTCGGGGTGCAGGTTTCTTCTATCTTGCTGAAATCGATATTCATAACTGTTTGTTTATAAATAGTTTATTCTGAAAACATCTTGGAGAAGGCTTGGAAACCTTCGCGACCGGGATGGGAAAGGGAGCTGCTGCATTTGTAGACGAAATCTGCGGAAGAAACATCGACAGTACCGGCAGGGACCGTGGCGACGAAATCATCCGTGAAGGTTTCATCGATGATGCGGTGGACCGTATCTCCCGCCGGTGTATCCGGTATCATGACAACGGCGGTATTGCCGGCTGCAAGGGCATAGGCCAGGGCGGTCAACGCAGGCTCGGGAGTGTCTGTGCCGGAAGCGTCGATAAGGACCGTGCCGAGGGGAACAGGTCCGTCAGCGGCCGGCTTTGCAAAAAGTGAAAGCAGCATGCGGAGTCTTCCCGTCCCAGTCCACTTGTAAAGGTTCTTGCGGATGTACTGGGCGAGGGAATTGAATCTGTCAGTAAAGGGGTCGCTGCCGCAGACATCCTTGACGGTATTGGCAAGGATCTGCACGATGGCCCTTCTGCTGCGGGTGTCCAGGGTGTTGCCCGACTCGAAGAAGGCTTTCTGCTTAAGGATGAGATCTTCCATCAGAGTGAATACTTGGCTTTCTGCTCTTCGATCAGTGCGTCGAGAACGCCGGGCTCGAAGTAGTTGATGCGCATGCTGCGCTTGACGTCGGCGAGGGTCTCGGCCGCTGCGGCGCGCGCGACCTCGCTGCCCTTGCGCAGCACTTCATAGACATAAGGTATATCCTGCTCCAGCTCCTTCCTGCGCTTGCGGATGGGCTCGAGGGTGTCGTTGAGGACTTCGTTGAGGAAGTTCTTGATCATGACGTCCCCGAGACCGCCGCGCCTGTACTGGTCCTTGACCTCGTCCAGGCTGTGGAACTCGAAGCTTGATTTCCTTCCCACGAAGCATGATGCGAACTTGTCGAAGTGCTCAGGCTTACAGAAGGCGTCGAGATAAGTGAAGACGGTATTGCCTTCGACCTTGCCGGGGTCGCTGACCTGGAGATGTCCCGGGTCGGTGTACATGCTGCGGACCTTGGCTTTGACTTCTTCCGCGCTGTCGGAGAGGTAGATGCAGTTGCCGAGGGACTTGCTCATCTTGGCTTTGCCGTCCGTTCCGGGGAGGCGCAGGCAAGCGGCATTGTCCGGCAGGAGGATGTCAGGCATGACGAGTGTGGGACCGTAGACGGTATTGAACTTGTGGACGATCTCGCGTGTCTGCTCGAGCATCGGGGCCTGGTCCTCGCCGACGGGTACTGTAGTGGCCTTGAAGGCGGTGATGTCCGCAGCCTGGCTGATGGGGTAGCAGAAAAAGCCTACGGGCGTGCCGGCTTTGTTGTCCTCGCCGTTGTCGGAGAATCCGCGCATAAGGATCTCCTGCTTGACCGTAGGATTGCGCTGGAGGCGCTGCACCGTGACGAGGTTCATGTAGAAGAACGTCAGCTCTGTCAGTTCGCTGACCTGGGACTGGATGAAAAGCGTGGACTTCTCCGGGTCGAGGCCGGCGGAAAGGTAGTCCAGCGCTACCTCGATGATGTTCTGCCGGACCTTCTCGGGGTTGTCGGCATTGTCCGTCAACGCCTGGGCGTCGGCGATCATTATGAATATCTTGTCGTATTCGCCGCTGTTCTGCAGCTCGACCCTCCTGCGGAGGGAACCTACATAGTGTCCAATGTGGAGACGTCCGGTAGGACGGTCGCCGGTAAGAATGATCTTTCCCATCTTTTAATCGTTGATCTGTGCCATCTGCTCGCGGATCTTGGCCTCGATCTCGTCGCAGAGCTCTTTGTTGTCCTTGAGAAGCTGCTTGACGGCGTCGCGTCCCTGGGCGAGTTTCTCGCCGTTGTAGCTGAACCAGGAGCCGCTCTTGTGGATGATGTCCAGCTCGACCGCGAGGTCACAGACCTCGGCGGTATGCGAGATGCCCTCGCCATAGAGGATGTCGAACTCGGCCTTCTTGAAGGGCGGGGCCATCTTGTTCTTGACGACCTTGACGCGGGTGCGGTTGCCGGTGGCCTCGTCACCGTCCTTGAGCTGGGTGGTCCTGCGGACGTCCAGGCGGACGGATGCGTAGAACTTGAGGGCGTTTCCTCCCGTGGTGGTCTCGGGGTTGCCGAACATTATGCCTATCTTCTCGCGGAGCTGGTT
>JAFSSU010000122.1 GCA_017450845.1 Treponema sp. | reverse complement strand
TGATGCAGTCGGACTGCAATCTCTTGGTTTGGGTAAGTCTTGTTCTCTGCCCAAAATTTCACATCATCAAAAAGCTGCATGAGTTTGACCGGAATCTGATACGGAGCGATGCCGATGTTTCTTTCCGTCGTCCTGTATTCACCAGCCCATACCCAGACATCGCCGAACATTTTCTTGTGAAGGCTGCGCAAAAAAGTGTCGGAACAGACATCTTTCTTTTTGGCGGTCGCAAGCCACAATTGAGCCTGTGCGATATTGCGGGCCTCGGCTTCGTTCAGCTCGGAGCGGAGCGTTATCCACTTTAGTTTGAGTCCGTCCTTTTCTTCGGCGGTCAGCGGGGTTGAGTTGTCGTCGGCTTCAAAAATGTCCATAACGAATCACTCCCAAACCTGCTTGATTTTGTTCCTTATTAGGTCTTCCGCCAAATCGTGCGAGGCTTCGTCAGTCGAAAATCCCTGATTTTCAAGAGTCATATTGAGGTTCACGCTTTTTAAAATCTCAGCAGCCTTTTTGACCGCCTGCTCTTCGACGATGTTCTGAAAGGTCGTCCTAGGCTTGAAGTAATAGACAAACTCGCAGTCCAGAGCAGCGGCAGCCTTTTTCATGGTCGAAAGCTTGAGGTTTTCCTCGTTCGCCTCCATCTTCGCGACCCTCGGCTGAGTTACGCCGAGCCGCTTTGCAAGCTGTGAAGCCGTCATGCCGATTGCCTCGCGGACTGTGTTTATCCAGCTTGCACCGCAGGGAATTATGTTGTCCGCTGAATTCAGGGAGGAAGTCTTTTTGTCCAGAGCCTTTATCTGTAAAACCCTAGAATCCATATTATAACCTATAAGTAATTCTATTAAAGATATAATATCACTTTTAGGTTATATTTTCAAGAGGTTTTATAACCGATAGATGATTGACGTACAGCGGTCAGCAAAGCTTGTCCCCGGCAAAACCAGGCTGGTTTTCACACCCGAAACTAAGCTAGTTTCGGAAGTAAAACTATATGGGTTTTAAGGGCAAAACGCTGCTCGATTCGAAAGCAGAACCTGCCGGTACATGAGCAGACAAAACGCCGGGGGCTGAACAGGAAGCTTTCCCTGTCCGGGGAAACGAGCTTGCTCAAAGAAGCTTTCTACCATATACTTTTACCATGCTCTCATACCAGCACGAATACCACGCGGGAAACCACGCCGACATACTCAAGCACACATGCCTTTTGGCCATACTGCGCTCCCTGTGCAAGAAGGAAAAGCCATTCACCGTCATGGAAAGCCACTCCGGGGCGGGCCGCTTCCGCCTGGACGACGAGAGGCTCGTAAAGACAGGCGAGGCAGAGGAAGGAATCATCTCCCTGATGACAAGGCATCCTGATGAAATGCCCCCTGCCCTGCGGGATTACCTGAATCTTGAGAAGGCCTACTACGCAAGGGGCCTGTATGCCGGAAGCCCTGAGATAGAGCGGCTCTGCCTTAGGGAGAAGGATGCCCTGCACCTTGCGGAAAAACACCCCGCGGCCCTTGCAAGCCTGTCCGAGAACGCCCGCCTGCCCCTGCTGGAAGCCGGGAGCGGGGATTCTGCCCGGACAGCCGAACGCCGCTGCCCTGTGAGGGCGGACATAAGGGAAGCTGACGGCTACGCCATGCTCAAAGCCCTCTGCCCTCCCCCGGTCAGGCGCGGGCTTGTCATGATAGACCCCAGCTATGAGGATGCGGAGGACTACACGCATGTGCGCGATGCCGTGGAAACCGTTATGAGCAAGTGGAACACGGCCATCATCGCCGTATGGTACCCCCTGCTTGTCCGCCGCAAGAACGAGACAGCACAGCTTCTGTCCTCGCTTGAGGATTACTCCAAGATGCAGGCCGTCCCCAAGGAGACAGTGAGAATCCAGGCCGCCGTCCATAGCGCGGATGACATGGCAGAGGAGGCCGGAAGCCACCTCTACGGCAGCGGGATGTTCATCGTGAACCCGCCCTGGCAGCTGGCCGAGCAAATGGAGGCAGTGGTGGAATATATGGAAGCTTTTGCATAAGAATCGGGCTTCAGGAGCTTGAGGCAGTTTCAAAAGTGACCGACTTTTGAAACTGCCTCGCTTATAGCAGGGCGGACTGGACAAATCCACTTTTCAAAAGTGGATTTGTCCAATATAATGAAAATATGTTCAGCAGAGCCATAACACAGCATTTCCTAAGCCTCTTGAATGTTTATCCGATAGTGACGGTCACAGGCCCGCGTCAATCCGGCAAGACGACGCTTGCAAAAACCGCCTTGCCGGACTGGAACTACGTTTCACTGGAAGACCCTGACATGCGCAACTTTTGCAAAAACGACTGCAAGGGCTTTTTGCAGACTTACGCGGAGCACACGATAATAGACGAAGCCCAGCGCGTCCCGGAGCTCTTCTCATATCTGCAAACCCATGTGGACTCAGTTGGCAAGAACGGAATGTTTGTCCTCACCGGCTCCCAGAACATGAACATGATGGAATCAATATCGCAGTCCCTTGCAGGAAGAACTTCTGTCCTGAAGCTCCTTCCTTTTTCCTATGAGGAGCAAAAAGCGGAGGACATTCTTCCCGAGAGCGTGGACGCACAGATTTTTACAGGCGGTTATCCACGCATTTTTGACAGCGGAATTCCACCCTATCAATTTTACAAGGACTACATTGAGCTGTATGTTGAGAGGGATGTGCGCCAGCTAAAAAACATCGGAGACCTTGACACGTTCAAACGCTTCGTCAAACTTTGTGCAGGAAGAACAGGTCAGCTGCTGAATGTCCAGAACCTTTCGGATGACTGCGGCATAGGGGCGACGACGGCAAAATCATGGCTTTCAATCCTTGAGACAAGCTTCATAGTATACTTCCTGCAGCCGGATTTCCGCAACTTCTCAAAGCGGCTTGTAAAAAGCCCTAAACTTTATTTCTGTGACACAGGACTAGCCTGCTCACTGCTTGAAATTCAAAGCGAAAAGCAGGTTTCCTCCCATTACCTCCGGGGGAACCTGTTCGAGAACCTTGTCATAAACCGATTCAGGACAAAGGCATTCAACCGGGGGGCAGACCCAGAGCTTACTTTTTGGAGGGACAAAAATGGCATCGAAATTGACTTGCTGTCCAAAAGCCGGGAAACACAAGAAACCTGCGCATGGGAAATAAAAGCCGGTTCCACATATTCCGAGGACTACTTTAAAAATCTAAGGCACTGGAGCGATTTTTCTGGAGTCCCCAAGGAAAACTGCTCCGTAATATACACGGGACAAAACCATCTCATGACAAAATCAGGTTCGCTTGTTCCGTGGTCTGATTGCGCCCCATAATAAAAAGCCCCATGAGCTAGCACCCGCACTTACGATGGCAGGAAATCCGTGAGTTTCCGCCAAGCGGAAAGTCATTGGATTCCCGGCAGGGAATCCGTTGGGTAGAAGGCGGCCTGTATGATGGCGAAGACCTCCTTGTCCTTGTAGTTCCAGCGGTAGTCGGAGGCCCTCATGAAGCGGATTATGTAGGTAGACCCGTCAGGTAGCAGGTACATGTAGGGGATGAAGTCCCTGCTCCTCTTCTCAAAGTAGAGCCAGGCCTGCAGGTACACGAACTCATCGCCGGTCGTGTACTGATCCATCGTCGTAAGGGGGCAGCTTATCACATCGTCAATTATCTTGGTCTCGTAGGCTCCGAAGCTGGCGTTGGCCTCGCGGACAGCCTTGTAGAGGTTGTAGGCGGAAAAGATGCGCTCCTCGTCACAGGTAAGGGAATCGGCCTCGGCAGACTTCTCGCCCAAAGTCTTGTAGGGAAAGCGGTACTTGCGGTAGTTTCCCGCGACGGCAAGCTTGAATTCTTCCTCGTAATAGTCGATTTTCTTCTGCCGGATCTCGTCCGCCCGCATGGGCTTGGACGGAATACCATTCGGATTAGTAGCTTTAAACAGTGCCAGTTTATCTTCTAAGGCATTGAATACTCGGGGCAGTTTGAGGGAGTTGACTTTCTTTTGATTTACCTTTCTATTCTCAGCCATCTGGCTTTGCCGCCCTACGCAAACTTGGAAGCGGTAAACGGGAGTCGGACCCGCCTATCAAGCTTGGGAAGCTCGCATACTACCGATGTATTATTACCGCGTGAATGAATTCAGTATAAGGCAAAAGTGCTTTTTATGCAAGTGGACGCCTACCCAAATGAAGATTTTTTTGCGTTTTTTCCAATTCTGGCTCACGAAAACTACGCCATTTTAGCCCAATCCGCCCCTCTTCCCGGAGCCGCCTCCATTCCCATTGCAGGGGCGGCTCCCCGGAAATGGCCGCCCTGCCGCCGGAACGGGCCTCCACGCTCAGGCGACAATCCACTCGGTCAGCTGGCGGTCCTCGCCCTTGAGGTTGCCGTAGAAGCCCTTGAGCAAAGCACAGATCTCGTCTTCAATCGATTCGTTCGTAACATTCTGCAGCAGGGGCTTGTCGTACTCATCGACCAGGACAACGACCTGGCTCCCGGTCTTGCCGTGGGCGGCCTTTATGAGGTTCCTGAACCTTATCTCGACATCGTTTGACTCCGTGTTTTTCCCGTATATCGCCTCGTAGCCGGAAAGAATGTCGTCAAGATTCGCCCTCAGGTCATCGGCGGACGCATAGTTTTTCCCCGTAAAGTCAAAGTACAGGACCGGGTACTGCTTCCACTCGGTCTCGGTTTTGGAGATGGCAAGCCCCTCGAACAGGTCCCTGCGCCCCTCGAAGTAGCTCCTGAGCGTGGACAGGAAGAGCGACTTGCCGAACCTGCGCGGACGGCTCAGGAAGTAGGGCTTCCCGTTGTACGCCAGCTTCCCGACAAAGTCAGTCTTGTCAACGTAGACATAATTGTTCCTGCGGATATCCTCGAATGTCTGTATGCCGATTGGAAGGTTTCGTCTCTCGCTCATACGGGCAGTATACCATGATTCGGCACGCTTGGGTAGTGGACGGACAGAGCCTTGTCCGCCTTATGGGAGGCAAGAACGGGGCTCCGGCTTGACCAGTTCTTGGAGATGCCCTATAGTGGATTTTATGGAAGAAATTACGGCCAAACCCGCCCCGGACGGTGACCCGGCACGAGCGGCCAGGGACTCCGCCCTGGAGCTGCTCAGGATATTCGCCATGCTGCTAGTGGTCGCCTCCCACCTGGCATGCCACGCGATGGGCAACGGGTGGAAGATGTGGGAGCTGCCCTTCTCCGCCAACCAGGCATGGTCCATCGCGCTCGGACGATGGGGGAACTTCGGCGTGGAGCTGTTCATCATCATCTCCAGCTGGTTTCTCTGCGGCAAGAGGGGAATCCGCAGCAGGAAGCTCTTCGAGCTGGCCTTCCAGACCGTGACGACCTGCATCGTCTTTTTCTTCTTCATCCGCCTTACCCGCCTGAACATGGTGGGCAGGAAGGCCCTGCTGGAGGAGGCACTGGAGCTGTTCCGGAGCCAGAACTACTGGTTCATCCCCGCCTACATGGTCTTCTACGCCCTCATCCCCTTCATGCAGCAGGTCTCGTCGCGCAGGGGGGCGGCCTTCCGCCTTGCCGCCGTGTGGACCCTGCTCTCGCTCGTCTTCCGCTTCTACCGGCCCTGGTGGACCCCCTTCTTCGGGCGGGTCGGCCACTTCGCCTACCTCTACTTCATCACCGCCTGGCTCAGGGAGGCGGAGGCGGCCGCCCGGGCACGGGGCAGGAGGCTATTCCTGGACCGCCGCGCGGGGCTCGTCAGCCTGGCATGCTATGCCCTGCTCGTCTTCGAGGCATGCTGGTCCCGCTACCGGGCCTCGTCCGGGCAGGGCGGCTTCACGCTTTACGCCGGCGACTACATCACCCTCCTCTTCGAATTCAGCATGTTCTTCCTGTTCAAGAAAATCCCCGTCGGGCCCTCGCGCCCCGTAAACGCGCTGGCGGGCACGGTGTTCGGGGTCTACCTGCTCCACGAGAACTTCCTCTGGATGAGCTGGGAGAACCACGAGATGTACTCCATCCTCTGGGACCAGCTGCTC
>JAFSSU010000121.1 GCA_017450845.1 Treponema sp. | reverse complement strand
GTAATGCCAAGCCTGGGCGTAATAGCACAGCTTCTGCAATTTCCATGTGCTCATGGCCCCTTTTTGGGAAAGGATATACTTTGCAACATCAAAAACATCTGCCATGTGGAGCCTCCCTTCAAAAAGTATATATCCGCATCCATGAATTTACAAGACACTGCATATAGCGTCAGATTTTTCAGACGCTGCTACCTTTTCCGTCCTCAAGACAGTACACAAAGACAGGAGCTTTACCTCTTGTCCTCAAGCTTCGTCGTTACGAACCAGGAAGCCACTACGGTAACAAAATATGATATCGCTTTCCCGGTGTCTGCATTTATGGCTTTTACCATTTCGTTCGATGAATTTGCAACAAGCCAGTACCGCGATATAAAATAGACAATCAACAGAAGTCCGGCGACACCGAGAAGTATGGTCTTATGTGTCCAGAACTCATAAATATTCTGGAGGTAAGTCATGTGCTTATTGTGGGCCGCATTCATCCTGTCAACGTCAGAAGATGAGCCCAGCTTCGATTTCGTGGAGGATTCCTGTATATTATCAAAAATTCGTTGATAAAGGTCAGTGTAATCCATTGCCAAGGCCCGTGAAGTAGTTCTTCATGTCAATCTTGTCGATCTTGCTGTACATCCCGCCGTTGGTGCGTGCGATGTCCCAGGGCGAGCCGGGCAGGTGCGACCACTCGGAAAGCTGAACGGACGTCCATCCGCTGAATTTCTCCAGCGCGTCTTTTACGACGGACGGGGCGATGGAGCTGTTTATCTCTGCGAGCGCGGAGGGCTTTACGTCTTCCAGAGAGACTGGCTTGCCCATAGCCTTCGTGTACCATTTGTAAACCTTGGGATAGACAGGGCCATACTCCCATACCCGGCAATTCTCGTTAACGATGTTGTGGCCGCAGGCAAGCAGTATCCCGTCGCAGATGTACGCAATTTTCTGGAGCTGCGTAAGGTTGAGGGAAATGCCTTTGGACTGTGCCGTGGCAACTATATATTTTGCGAATTCCCGGCTTTCTACCATACCAACCTCCATACTCATTATAGCGGTACATGCACGAAAAGTGAAGCGTGATTTTTTTCACGGTGGCATGGTGTCGTGCCATGAAGCCCCCCGGATGGTCTTGGACGGCGTGGGTACGGTGTCGGACGGCGTTCGGGGGTGTATGTGTGTTGTTTGACGGTGTGTGTACGGTGTCGAATAACTCTATACTCTATACTCTAAATACTAGACTCTAGACTCTAAATTTAAACTCTATACTCTCAACGCATGTGTGCGGGAGAGCGGCCCTCAGCATTTCGGAAGCCCTAGCCAATACCGAGCGAACTCTCCTCTTCCAGTCTGAAGCACAGCTTCTTGTAGGCCTCGACGTTCTGCCGGAGTATGTCCTGGTATTCCCGGGGCAGCCTGTTTATGTCCTCCGCAAGCTCCAGCACTTCGGGCGGGGGAAGGTCGGAGTCCGGCGGGGACTTCGGCTCCTGGCCTGTGATGAGCCATTCGATAGACACTTTTTTGTATTCGGCTATTTTGACAATATCTGAAACTTTTGGGCTACTATCTCTATTCTTCCAGTTTGAGATTGTTGAAGAGGGAATTCCACAGGACATCACGTATTCCTTGATTTCTCCTAACTTGCTCATCCTTTCAACTATTGCTTTTCCGCTAATCTCCATGCATTTATCCCATATTTTCTATTTTCGGACAAAAAATTTCCAAAAATGGGAAGAATACTATTGACATTTCCCAAAATTGGGATATACTCATAATTACATTCCCAATTTTGGGAATAATCCGCACATGGTACCATGTGCGCGGGTCTTGACAAAGAGCCGCGCACATCCGCCGCTTCGCGGCGGCCTGCGGAATGTCTGTGCTGGCAGACACGAACATCTGAAAAATTCAGAGGACTTGCGACACACGGCGGTTTCCCAGCAGAGGCCGCCGACCTTTCCCTCCTGGACGGGGTGTTGCCGGTTCTCTTTTTTTTGCTTCCCGCAGGAGAATGTTCCTGCCCGACGGACGGCTACCGGCGGAACAGAAAGCACCACGTAGACAGAAGAACCCATGAACCAAGGGGACATTCCGCATACGTGGGCGGAACCTCGGCCCAGCCAAGCCGACCCCTTGATTTATGGGTTTTTTATTGCCCGCGAAAGCGGGAGGAGGAGTACATGGCAGAGAAAAAGGCGGCTGAGGCCGATGCGGCAACAGAGAACGCCCTCCAGACATGGACGAACGACGAGCTGGGGACAATCCGTTCCATGACCATTGATGGCGAGCCGTGGTTTGTCGCTAAGGATTTGGCTAAGGCTCTCGGTTACAAAGATACGGTAAATGCTTTGAAACAGCATGTTGCCAAAGAAGACCGATGGGGTGGCGAAATGCCCACCCCATCCGATGAGGAGAAGCCGTATGTTTTGGATAAGCTCGGAAGAAAGCAGTACCCGGTTTTCATCAACGAAAGCGGAATGTATGCCTTGATTTTCGGAAGCCAGCTTGATTCGGCTAAGAAGTTCAAACGATGGGTAACGAGCGAGGTTCTGCCCGCAATCAGGAAGACAGGCAACTTTTCTGCCTCGCCCGTGGTCAGCGTCCGCGAGCTGGCGGTGACGCTCCAGAAGCTCTCGGAGCGGGTCTCCGCCCTGGAGCAGGCCGCCGTACGTGACAGTGCGAGGGACAAGCGGGAGGAATCCCGCAGGCGGGTCGTGGAGCTGGTGCGCCGGGCTGCGTCCGACGGGCGCGTAAGCGAGAAGGAGGCCTGGTACGGGCTGTACAGCGGCTACGGAAGCCTGATAGGAATCCCGCTGTTCAAGTGCGCCAAGGCGATGGGGCTGAGCGTCATCGCCTTCGTGGAGACCATAGGCCGCATGGAGGGGCTGGCGCAGTTCGCTGAGCAGCTGTTCTGGTACGCCGCCTGACGGCAGGAGAAACGGCCCGGTATGGGCCTCATAATAAAACTTTAGGGGGAGAATCCCCGCCCACGGGTCTTGACAAACGTTGTAGGCGGGGCAAGCAAAAAGCTATGGAACAAAGTATAGCAGAAAAAGCCGCCGCCTGTAAAGACGGCGGGGCAAAGGCGAACGCCCGGCTCTCGGAGCTTGTGGAGGCGTTCGACAGGCTCGGATTCCGCATCCTGCGGGCCGAGACCAACGGACTGGACTTCGACCTCAAGATCCGCGACTTCGAGGACGGACTTGAGGACGGGGACTGAGACGACAGGAGGACGGAATGGATGGAAAAGACCTGTTCCCCGGACGGCTGTGCAGGGCCTATGCGGGGGGAGCCATAACAAGAAGGGCGTTCATCGCGACTTTCGGACGCTGGCAGAAGGAGAACGGCAGGAGCTTCGACTGCAGGGGCAGCGCGGATGCCGCCGGAGTCCGCCTGAGCTACCGGGGCTTCACCGCCTCGGTCAGCGGAGGCAGGATCCGCTGGCTGTCCGGCTCGTGGCGCGACCGCCGGGGCAGGAGCCATCCAGTCATTGAAGGGGCGGACTCGGTGTTCGAGTTCCGCCGCAAGGTTGATTTCGCCCTCCGCGAGGAAGGGCTCATGGGAGGTGCGGTATGCAGGGAATCGCTGCCGTGACGCTGAACGAGCGGCCTGTCTCCATAGCCAGGGTCGCGGAGATAACAGGATATTCGAGGGGCTACCTTTACGTGCTGGTGCACGAGAAGAAGATACCCTTCCACAAGCGCGGGGCTGCGGGCGGCAAGTCCCGGCTCCGCTTCTACGAGAGCGAGATTAACGCCTGGGTACGTGAGGGATGGACGTTCTCGCCCGCGCAGGGCGACATAAACGCGGAGGCGGAAAGGATTGTGGAGGGGCTGGCATGATGGTGCGCAGGACAAGGACACGGGAGAGGAATGACATCGGCAGGGGCGTGCGCGAGGCCGAGGTTCTCCGCCAGGTGGAGGAATGGCTCACCGTGCGGCATATCTGGCACATGCGCTGCAACAACTCTGCGGGCAAGGCGCAGAGCGGGCAGTTCATGCGGAGCTTCACCTGCAACGGACACGCCGTTTCCGGCGTTTCCGACATCTACGCGGTGAAGGACGGCATCTCCATCTGGATTGAGTGCAAGAGGCCTGTGGGCGGACGGCTCTCGGACGGGCAGCGCAATTTCCTTGACGCGATGAACAGGAACGGAGCGGTGGGAATCGTCGTGAACGGAATCGAGAGCCTTGAGTCACAGCTGAAAGATGCGGGGGTGATATGAGCGTACAGGAAGAGGCTGAGGTCTTCGTCGGCAAGGTCTTGGAGATGCGGCGGGTCCAGAAGGAATTCTTCAAGAACCGCTCCTATGCGGCCATGCAGCTGGCGAAGTCCCTGGAAAAGGAAGTTGACGACCTGGCGGAAAGGCTGAGCCGCCATCTTGACGAGCAAGCCTCCGGCTGCCAGCTCCAGCTTTTCGGAGGGCAGTGATGGCCGGGTTCAAGCTGCGCTGGCACCAGAAAGCCGTCGTGGACGCTTGCCGCGATATTCTCGCGGGCGGGGAGATTACGGAAATCGTCCTGTCAGTGACACCGGGCGGCGGAAAGAGCTTCGTTCCGGTGATACTGGCGGAGAACCTCATTCCCCGCGTTGCGGAGAGAATCTGCTGGGTGGTCCCGAGGAACGCCCTCAAATACCAGGGCGAGGGTGAGTTTGCTGACCCGCGCTGGGGGACGGCCAGGAGGGTACGCGCCGCCGACAACGGCGACGACCTGTCGCGCGGGCTTGACGGCTACGTGACGACCTACCAGGCGGCGGGGACAAACCCGGAATGCCACGCGGCTGAGTTCAACAGGCACAGGTACATCCTGTTCCTTGACGAATGCCATCACGTGGCGGAAGGTTCC
>JAFSSU010000120.1 GCA_017450845.1 Treponema sp. | reverse complement strand
TTGTTCCGCGTTTTATTATTTCTCTTAAAGATTTTTCATCTTCTGTATTGAGCTTAAATTCCATTATACGTCCCATTTTCGCACCCTTTGGAATTTTACTCAATTACTAAGATTTTGTCAGTTATTTTATATTTATTATACTAGACCACGGCAGAGGGACACTCCGCAAGACGCTGGAGGACATCATCCTCGGCGAGCGCAACACGGCGGCGGTCACGACCGACATCATACGGGGCATCGTCAAAAGCTCGGACACGGGCCTGCACGCCCTGCTCGGCAAGTTCCTGCTCGCGGCGCGGCTGCAGGAGGGGGTGCGGCAGGCGGTCTGCGAGAACATGGACTGCGGCACGGAGGAAGCCTTCATCACCCTGTTCGACGTCATCACCGGGAACGACCTGATACGCTACTCCTCGGTCAAGCGGGCGGCTGCCACCTGGATAGGCTTGTTCAACCCGGAGGCTGCGGAGCGGATTTCCGCCAGGACCCTCGCCCTGATGCAGGAGGCCCTGCGGGACGAGGGGGCGCGGAAGGCGATGCTTTCGGGCGACGACGCGATGAGAATCATCACCGCGCTGTGGGCGGCGGGCTTCCATGAGGCGGGCGATGCCGTCCGGGAGATGCGGGAGCTGGTGCGGTCGGGCAGCAGGACACAGCTGCTCGCGGCGGCCTACTACAACCAGGCCCTCTACAGCCGGGAGCTGTACGCCCCCTGCGCCGAGTACGCGGTGGAGCGGCATGCGGACGACATGGAGATTGTCGCCGCCTTCATGCCGACATACCTCGACAACGTGAGCTCCCTCGTCTGCGCATGGTGGGACGAGGACAACAAGGGCCGCCACATGTGGGGCAGCGAGTACATCCGTCCCCTGCCCCCTCCCTGGTTCGGGGGCGACGAGGAGAAAGCGAAAGTCCACGCCCGCATACTGAAAGGCCTCTACGACCGCCTGGACAAGAAGGAGAAGGTCTTCTCGCCCTGCACCTTCCCCTGGCACGCGGCCCGCATATCCAAAGAGGAAATCGCCGGCAGGCTCTGCGGCATCGCGGTGCGGATGCCGGGCGCGGTTCCCCGCGAGACCGCCTACGAGATGCTCCGGGCGGCAAGCCCCTCCGTGAGCGCCCCTGCCCTGCGCCGCTACCTCCGCGTCCGCGAGATTCCGTCCGACCGTGACTTTGCCGTGAGCCTGCTCGCCAGCAGGAGCCTCTGCGAGGCGGCCGCCAAGATACTGGACGACGTTTCCCCGACGCACGACAACATCATCTTCATCGAAAGCCTCCTGCGCTACAAGGACGCGGGCATACGGAAGGTCGCGAGCACGATACTGTCCGAACAGGGGGACGCGGGCTTTGCCGGATCCCTGTCCCGCCTGCTCGCGTCCAGGGAGGAGGGCTGCCGCTTCGCCGCGCTGAGCCTGATCCTCCGGCTCAAGGACAAGGACGAAAAACTGGGGCACGGGGGCGTGGACTGGCGGCAGTTCGCGGAAGCGGCGCGGGCCGTCGCGAAGCCGAGCGAGAGGGAGGGCCTGCTCGCCGGGAGCCTGTTCGGCACGGCGGACGGCGCAGGGGCGGCGGGGACGGACGGCGGGGAAGCCCTGCCGGACAGCCTGGACGGCCTCTATGACAAAAGCAGGGTGACGGACATTTCCCCGGACGGGCTGGGGCTGGACACGGAAACGCTCGCCGCCGTCTGCAAGGCGGACAAAAAGAGGCTCGTCTCCATCATCAGGGAATTCGACAAGCTTATCGCCGCCCACCGCAGCGACCAGTACACGGATTGCAACGGCAGGGACAGGATGCTCGGCGACAAGGAAGAGTACCGGGAATACGGTGGCCTGACATCTGCAGGCGGCGCCATTTTTGAAACGGAAAAGCAAACAGACGACCTGCCTTTCCCGGATTTGTGGAAGGGCTTCTACGAGGAGCACATACAGGACCCGGTGACCCTTTTCCAGCTCTACGTCATCTGCAACCTGCCTGAAAAAATCGGGGGCTTTGACCTCGTGACAGGAAAGCCCGGCCCGGTGTTCCGGGCGGGCACGGTTCAGGAGGACGAGCGGAAAGATGCCGTCAAGGGGAATGCCATGCGCGTCCTCTTCGGGAACCTCTGCAAGGTCAGGCCGGGAACCTATGAGTATTTTTGTCCGTACAGGCGGTCGCTTTTCTGGCAGATTATAAGGGCCCTCGTCCGCAGCCGCTGCACGAAGGACTTCCTGGACAAGCTGTTTGAGGGCGTTATATACAGGCTGATTCATGACATAAAGCGAGAGGATTTGTGGTACACGCGCACGAACTGGAACAAGGAGAAAGAGAAGCACTGCGTCCTGTACGCCAATGAGCTTTGCAGCCTGTTCGACTCCATCATTCCCAAGACCGACAGCAGCGGGCTGGACGACGGGGAGTTCCGCCGCTGGTTCACGCCCCGCTACGTCCTTGCCCGTCATGCGGGCTTCGAGGAGGAGCCGCCGGACACCGGCACCGACCTCTACGGCCCGGCAAAATGCTTCAACGCGCCGGGCACGGGCGACTATTTCCGCGCCTACAAGACGGGCATCATCAGCCTGGACACGGTGTACTACGGCATCATCAGGATAAGCCGTTTCGCGGAGAACCTCAGAACCCTCCACTTCTACAAGGCGGAGGACGAGGAGCTTGCGGCCATCCTCCGCCGAATCGAGGACACGATAACAGAGGGCGAGCTCCGACGGGGCGATGCGGAGGGCAGCTGCTCCCGCTACGTCAGGTACGTGGAGGCGATATACGGCGGGAGGACTGTCCTGCGACTGCTCCATGCGCTCGGCTCCGCCCCCCTGGCGAGGAGTACGGAATACGGAGAGGGGAGCCTTTCGCGCGGCTACTGCCTGAGCCATCTCATCGCCGTCAGCCGCCCCCTGCCCGGCGACACGGCGGAGGAGATGAAGGCGATCGCAGGGGAGTACAAGATAAAGGAGCAGAAGCTCTACGACCTTGCCATGTACGCCCCCGCATGGATTCCCATCATCGGCGAGATGCTGGGCGTGGCGGAATTCGAGCGGGGCTGCTACTACTTCATCGCCCACATGAAGCCGGGCTGGCACGACGAGCGGGACGCGTCGCTCATCGCCAAATATACCCCCCTGACCCTGGACGAGCTGGAGCGGGGGGCGTTCGACCCGGACTGGTTCACCGAGATGTA
>JAFSSU010000013.1 GCA_017450845.1 Treponema sp. | reverse complement strand
TCAATCGCGCCGGGTACCGGCGTGCCCGTGCCGGGAGGACTGACCTACCGGGAGGGGCTGCTCCTCATGGAGGAGATGGAGACGCTGGGCATGGTCAAGTCAATGGAGATTGTAGAGGTGAATCCTATCCTGGACGACAGGAACGACACTGCGATGATGGCAGTGGCCCTTGCGGCCCGCCTCCTGGGGGAAAAGCTTTTCTGACCGGAACGGCTGGGAATCAGTCCTCTTCGGGCGGCTCGCTGTTCAGGGCCGCAATCAGCGCCGGGTAGGCGAAGGTAATCCTGTTGCGTCCCTTGTTCTTGGAGACGTACAGGGCCTTGTCCGCCACGTCCACAAGCTCCTCCGGGGAAAGGCCAGAGTTTATCTCGCCGGAGAACTCGGCTATGCCTCCTGAAATCGTGATGGCGATTTTCTGCCCCTGATACTCAAAGCAGTAATTCTCCACGGTCTTGCGGATGCGTTCGGCGACCCGGTAGGCGTTCCTTCCGCTTTCGCCGGACAAAAGGAGCGTGAACTCCTCGCCGCCATAGCGGGCGGCCAAATCCTTGCCGCGGATGCTCGTCTTGATGATTGAGGCGACCGAGGCAAGGATGTAGTCCCCGCAGTTGTGCCCGTAAGTGTCGTTGACTTTCTTGAAGAAGTCTATGTCGAACATGACGACCGAAAGAATCCCGTTGGAATTCAGCGATGATTCCATCCTGTCGGAGAGGATGTTGTAGAAGTAGTACTTGTACTTCAGGTGGGTCATCATGTCGGTCGAGGAAATCTCTACCAGCGAGGCATTGTTGACGGCTATCGCCCCGAGGCTTGCCAGCGTCGCGATCTGTTTTTTCTCATAGTCGCTGTAGGACAGGTCGGAGCCGTCCTCATTCTCTATCCTCTCGCCGAGCAGGAGTATGCCGTTGACCCGCCTGCGGAAAATCAGGGGAACGACGAGGGTCGGCTTCAGGCTCTCTATGGTATCCAGGTCCTTGCATACCGGAATCTTGTCCCGAAGCTGGGCCAGGGTCACCGGGGATGCCAGGCTGGAGAGGACTGAGACCAAGGGTGATTTTGTCGGGATCATGTATTTGATGATGGGACTGACTTCCAGGTTGACGGCGTTCGCGCCAAGGCGGAACGAGCCGCTCTCGAGCGTCCCCATCGTCAGCATCCCCGCGCCGGTCACCCGCATCTGCGCCATTGAGGTGTAGAGGATGGACTGGATGAGCTTGGGGAGTTCGATGGTCGTGCACAGGGAACGGAAAAGGTTCAGAGTCTGCTCGAGATCGAATATCTCCTTCTCCTGCGAGGTCTCGTTCATCTACTTGGAACCACCCTTATCCATTCCCGACGAAAGCACCACGTAGTCTTTCATGATGTTGAAGAAAAGCTGCCACTGCTGTATGGTCGTATCCAGGAAAGCGAAGTTGTCCCTGTTCCGCGAGGACATGGCGAGCACCTTGATGTTGGTCACGATGTCGCTAGTCGGCTTCTTTGCCTCCAGGTCTATCTCCTGCACCTTGTCGTACAGGCGGTAGATTGCGGCGGCCTCATTCTGGATTATCATCTTGGCTTCTTTGTCAATTGACTCGACCAGGGTCTTGAGTTTGGTCAGGAAGCCCGCGTCCTTGTGGCTGTCGCGGATAAAGCTCGTCAGGAGGTTCTCATCGTAAACCCCCTGATGCTGGAACTTCTGCTCGAAGACCTGTATGTGGGCGAGGCTGTCATTGACCGCATAGACCTGGGCCGCGAAGTCGGACTTGTAGTCGTTCAAGTTGAAGAAGCCCTCTATGACGATGTCGTTCAGCAGGGGCTTGACTTTTCCCTCGAAGTATGTCGTCAGGAAAGTCTTGAGGACCTGCATGGGCAGGATCCAGAAGAATGAGCAGGGGGTGTTCTGCTTGAGCAGCTCGTTGTTCTTGTTGTTATAGGCCCCTATGTTCTCCAGGTCCCTGCCGCTGAAGAGCGTGCTGACCTCGGCTTTTATGGTCTCGTCCTGAAGCTCGTTCTTCAGGCGGCCCTCCTCAATCGTAAAGCGGTTCTCCAGGTATTTGGCGTAGCGCACCCTCTCCTCGCTCTTGTAGGATGCCTTCTCCGGGACCTTGCTCGGATCCCCCTTGGCGAGGCGGATGAGCTTGATGAGGATGTCGGACTTGAGCACGCCCTTGAGCACGCCCTGAATCTTCCGGAGGGCATTGCCTATGGCGACCTCATCGTCCCCGCTGACATTGCCCCTGTTATAGAGCTTGTACAGGGCGAGCAGGGCGTTCCCGGTGGAGCTGGATATGTCCATCCCGGCGGTGGCGTAGTACAGCTCCTGCAGGGCATTCTCCGCCAGCTCCAGGGGAATGGCCTGGAAGGACGGCATATAGTTGTTGCTGACGCTGAAATGCTGGTCAAAGAGCTTGAGCGGGGTGACGAAGTTCAGCTTGCAGATATCGTTGAGCTGCTTGATGTTGCTGAGGACGTCGTCAATCTTGGCGAATTCGGGGCTTTTCAGCTCCTCGATTGCCTTCTCGAGCCTGGCGTGCTCCCGCTCAAAGTGGCGGCTCAGGGAGTCCGCATTGCGCGCGGCTTCCTTGCGGTTGGCGTAGGAGAGGCTTTCTATTATCTCCTGCGCGTTGTCGGAGAAGCCCGTCATCATGAGCTGCTCGGAGAAGTGGTGGTTCCTCTCCAGGTCCTCGCTGCAGATGGTCTCGGAGAGAAGATTGTAAATCGGTTTCGTGTTCACGTACAGGATGCGCATGGCTTCCGCAAAGTTGGGGAGGAGCATGTCGTTCTTGTAAATCTGGGGGGTGTAGTCCCTGACCTCGTTCTCCAGCTTGCGCAGGGCTATCCTTTTTTTTACCTCCGGGGAGGCCGGCATGAAAAGCTCTTGGAAGAAATCTATTAAATTCTGAAATAAAGCCATATTATCATTTTATTCTATAAATAAGATTTAGACAAGTCTTTTATCCGCACCTGGCAATGTCAGACTTCCGTCTCCATCTTCTTCAGCTCGGCTGCGGCGACGGGATCCTTGGGATCTATCTCCAGGACCGTCATGAAGTACTTGCGGGCCTCCTCGGTATCCCCCCGCTTGAGCGAGAGGAAGCCAAGGTTGCTGATGACCTTGGTGTTGTCCGGGTCCAGGTTCAGCGCGTCAATCAGGCTCTCCTGAGCCCCGCCCAGGTCTCCCGTCTCCATCTGGCATATCGCAAGCTCGTTGTAGGTGTCCGCGTTCTCGTCCCCGCCCTCACATTCCCGGGCCTTCTCAAAGGCCATCTTCGCCTCGGCGAACTGCTCCAGGCGACGGAGCCCCCAGCCCAAGAGGAACCATGCGTTCCAGACGGCGGGGTTGTCCTGTATAAAGCGGCGGATTTCCACAAGCCCCTCCGACTCACGACCTGTCGAGATAAGCTCGTAGGCCTTGTGGAAACGCTCGTTCTCAAGCTTGCGGTTCTTTATCTTGTCCAGGATTTCCTGAGCCTGCTTTATCTTTTCTTCCCCGTTATTGCCGAGATCCTCGTCCTTCGCGTCTGCCATCAAGGCCAGGTAGCTGTCAAAGCAAGCCTTTGCCTCCGAGAAGTTGTGCTTCTTGAGGTAAAAGAATCCCGTGTTGAAGAAGGCATCGGGAATCTCATCGTCGCTGTCCAGCACGTCCCGGTAGAATTCCTCCGCGCTCGAATCATAGGCATCCGCATCATCGTAGAGCGCGTTCTTGCGGTAGTTGTCCGCCCTCTGGTCATAGAAGAGGGCCATGTTGAGGATAATCGCCTTGTCCGCCGGGTCCAGCCCGTACAGGGCAAGCCAGATTTCCTCCGCCAGCTCCCAGTCCTCGTTCTTGGTCTTGAGTATGGCGGCCTCGGCGAGCTCCTTCTTTATGCCCGGGCGGGCCTCCGTCAGAATCCTGCGGTAGTAGTCCAGGTTGGCGTTCTGCTTGTCGTAGGCCAGGACGGTCAGGATGCCGGAGAGAACCTGCTCCTGGGTCAGCTCCTTCATGTCGAAGGTCCCGGCCGCTTCCCCGTCCTTTTTCTGGACGGGCAGGAGAATGTCCGGGTCGAGCTGCATGGCACGGGAGGAAAGCTTGAAGCCCTCAGGGAGCTTGATGAAATAGACGGAATCCAGCGGATTTGCGGGGTTCATAATGCTCAGACGCTTCCTTCGCCGCCTGCGGCAGAGCCATCGGCGGCCTGCGGGTTCAGGTCGGCCTTCCTCGCTGAGGTCAGGTAGTTGTTTATGTGAATCTTGTACGACAGCGAGAGGGTCGCCTCATCATACTCGATTCCGGCGACGACCATGTCCTTGCGCCCCTGCACGTCGGCGACGCTGGAAATCTTGCCCCTGAGCTGTATGATCTCATGCGGGTCGTCGAATTCCAGGGAAAGCTGAACTTCCTTGTCCATCAGGAACTTGGCCACTCCCAGTATGACGATTTTCGCCCCTCCGAAAGAGATGTCGCGCAGTATGCAGCGCCGGGGCACGTTCTGGATTATGGCGACGCATTCCTCCTTGGGAATGCCCAGCTTGCGGCAGCTCTCCGGGTTTATGGGAATCCTGTCCTCCTTGCGGCGGAGGGCATTGTCGTTGGCCTCAAGCAGGCGGCCCATCCTCTCGATGAGGTCCTCCGGCGGCCTCTGGGTGTAGGCGAGGGTCACGATGACGAGATCCTTGCTGTTCATGTAGGGAACGATTTCCTTGACCTTGCAGGAGAGGAGGAGGCTGAGCTGCTGACCGTCCTGCCTGTAGAAGCAGAGCCGGAGATTCAGCCCGGACGGCGGGTTCGGGGATGCCAGCTTCTCGTAGGCGACACCCTTGGTCCCGATGATGATGCGGGCAAGGGAGAATGACATCGAGTTTATGATGCAGTTCCACTGCCCCTCGGCACATTTCAAATAAATCTGCCGGGGATCCATGGCGAGGGTCTTGATTATGTCCTTGGTAAATGCGATTTCTGTGTCTTTATATGTGTCGTAGTATTTCGCTAACAGGGTTGCGTTCGTCATAGCCATACACAGATGATATAATATAAATCAATACTTGTAAAGGCAGAACACCTTATTTCCGAGTATACAGGGCGAATTTCCACCCCATATACTCGTATTCCCTGCTGATGACGAAGTCCTTGCCCGCGGGAATCATGGGGACGGACTCCTCGTAGGCGAAGAAGCTGTCCGCTCCTTCCACAAGCCCGTTCGCATGTTCCAGGAAGACAGGGTTCTTATCGTACATTATGTTCACCCAGTCCAGGACGTGCATTCCCGTATCCCTGCTGGCGGCTGCGAAGAGGTCGCTGACCCCCCAGCCGAATGCGAGCGTCCCCTCGGGGATTTCCTCGCCGAGCGTCTTCGCGAATCCGGCAAGGCCCCTGGCCTTCCATGCCGTCGCCCGCCTGTCGGACAGGACTTCCTTCATCCCCGCGTTCCCCAGCACGAAGACGGACATGACGGCAATCACGGCGACGGACAAAACCTTTCCGGCCCTGAACCTGCCCATCCCGGAAAGGATGAAGTCCAGGAGGATTGCGAGCAGGATGATGACCTGGAAAAAGACAATCGTCAGGTTGATCTGCACGGGATTGTTCATGAAGTAGCTCAGAAGCCCGAGGGCGAGCACGGACATGCAGAAGGGGGCCACGGCCCGCCCCTTTTCCCCGCTTTCCAGCAGGCGCACGGCACAAATCCCCGTGGCGGCAAGCAGGAAGAGGGTTACGGGCAGCCATGTCCTCTGCAGGTCCGGCAGGGGGCCTTTGACGGCGATGCTGCTTGACGGCCCGATCATCGGGTACATGAAGGCCATGAACGGAACGCCCTTACCGCTGACCGCGAAATCATAGGCAGAGACGAGCAGCCAGGCGGAGAGGACCGAGGCGAGAGCCAAGGCCGCGCAGATGCCAAGCAGCCTCAAGTTCGCCAAGGACAGGGGGGAAGCAAAATCGAGCCGCCGCAGAAAGACATAGAGCGACACCGAGGCAATGCAGACCAGCCCGATCTCCGTGCTCCACAGGAAGGAAAGCGCCGCCAGGGCATACAGGACGGAAACCCTTCCCTTTCCGAGCGTCCTGCCGGAAAAGGCCGTCATGAGCGCACAGGCGAGGGCGGGGAACATGACCCGGTGGGGAATCGTCTGCAGGTACACGTCTTTTATATAGAAGAGTTTCTGCACGTACATCAGGTATACGTCCCCGAGCGACAGGAGGGCAATGATGAAAATCCCGTCGTTCTTCACGGACTTGTCCACGCAATACAGGACGGCGAGCAGGGTAACGACGTTGCAGGTCGCGAGGACCGTGGCCGCCGCTATGTTGTGCTGGATGCCGAGCAGCCCCATAAGCTTGCATGGCAGCAGGAAGAAGATGGCGTAATGCCCGTAGAAGGGGGTGTTCAGCTCACCGAGAGGGGCGAGGTTCAGCACGTCATATATCGGGCTGTAGTAGGGATGGGCATGGAAGAAAGTGTAATGGCTGTAGAAGATGTTTGGGACCCAGACCGTGCATGAAAGGAGGCATATATATGGAAGAGAAATCAGAAGGCGCAAGAGGGGCCTTCGCCCGCCCCTTCCCAGGCCCTTCACGAGAAGGCAGCATGCCGCGGTCGTGACCGCCACGAGCAGGAACCAGACCAGGACCGGGACTTGGTACCGGAACAGGGATTCGTTGAAGTCCGCGCCCTGGTCCGGCCTGCCCTCACGGAAGAAGTTCGCCATGATCAGGGCGGCGGTCAGGATGACGACGGCCACCGCCGCATGGTCCGAACGGGATTCCGGGACAAGCCGGCCAAGCAAGGGCCTGCCTGCGAGGCTTGCGGCAAAGAAGACGGCAAAAAAGAGCAGGCAGGCGGCGGCGTAGAGCATGAGGTTTGGAATCCTGTTCCTGAGGAGAGCCGCAAACAAGGCGAAAGCCAGCGATGAAAGCAGGACGGGAAGAAAATGCGCGGAGACGGACTCACGCAGTCCCCTGCTGTCGTTTGAACCTGACATAACGCTGATGATAACAGCATCCACGGCTTTTATCAAGCCTGCTTTTTTCAAGCCGTAGGAAAGCCTTGCACAGCCGCCTTTATTCCTTTATTGTATGGCGTATGCTCTCAGACCCGAACTTCCTGCTGTCAAGCCTCTTCCAGCTCGCTTTCGTTGCCCTTGCCTTCTGCGGTGCCAGGCGCGACGGGGAGGACAGATCCTTCATGTCCCGGGACTACACCTGCGTCCTCAAGGCCCTCTGCTGCTTCTCGGTCATCCTTGCCCACACGGGGGCGGGCGAGAAGTACTGCGTCCTCGGATTCGTCCACTGGATCGCGGTGAGCCTCTTCTTCCTTTTCTCCGGCTACGGGCTTTCCTACAGCGCGGCGAACAGGCCGGACTACATGGGAGCGTTCCACAAGAGAATCCTGAAAGTTGCCGTCCCCCTCATCCTCGTCATTGCGCTCAAGGAGGCTTTCTCCTGCGACATCTGGTCGGGCGGCATGGGCTATATGCTGGTCGCCATCCTGTTCTATGCCGTATTCTTCTTTGTCCGCCGGGTGTTCGGCGGGCAGGACCGCGTTTGGGGCCTGGACATGGCCGACAGGATCCTCGTCGTCCTGACCATCCTCTACAGCCTTGCCGTCCAGTTCTTCCATGATTCCCGGATGGCGGACGGGAGGAAGCAGACCGGCATTGCCGCCTTCCTCTTCCTCTTCGGCTGGGGCTGCCAGTCGCTGGGCTTCGCCTACGGAATCATACTGGCGCGGAAGCTCAGGCCGTTCAAGGACTTCCTTGCCCGCCGCCGGAATGCCGTCATACTCCTCGCAGGCTGCCTTGCCCTCCTGCCCTTCCTGGCCGTTGCCTACCTGAGGACGAGGGACGTGTTCTTTGTCTCCTGGACGGAGTATGCCCTCCGCGCCGTCATGGTCCTGCTGGCCCTGCTTGCCTGCGCGGTCCTCTCGCAGGGGCTGAGGCTCGGGAACCCGGCCATCCGCCTGGTCGGCTCCGTCTCCGCCGAGATGTTCCTGCTGCACGGCTTCGTCATCGAGATGCTGGAGCGGCATACGGACCTGTGCCAGACCTGGCCCGGCCTCTTCGTAGTCCTCGTCTGCCTGATGACCTTCGTCACGGGCGTGCTGCTGCATACATTCCTCACACACCTTTACCGTCTGATAAAACTTTAGCGGGCGGCATGGGCGGGACTCCCTGGGCGGGCATTTGCTTGCGAGCATTTCCTGCTTCATCAGAGGGAACGTATGGAGCAGAGAGGGGCCCCCAGAGCGGGCATTTGCTTGCGAGCATTGGGCTGTGTGCCAGTCCGCATCAGCTGATAATGCCGTATGATACAAATGCAAGCACCCGCCCGCGAATGGGGACACTCTGCGGGAATACGTTCCCGAGCCTGTCGGCAACGCTCAATGCCAACAAAGGCAGTTCCTTGACTTGCCGGGCGATAAGCCTGTATAATCATGCCATATATAATAGAAGAGTATGAGAGGAACATCATGGAAAAGATTGCGAGTTTTACGGTGAACCACCTGAAGCTGGAGCCCGGGGTCTATGTCTCCCGCAAGGACAAGAAGAATGACGTGACGGTGACGACCTTCGACCTGCGCATGACCGCGCCGAACAAGGAGCCGGTCATG
>JAFSSU010000119.1 GCA_017450845.1 Treponema sp. | reverse complement strand
CGTGGGTTGAGGGGAAATTCACAACGTTTCCATCAACGGTAATGTGGCGGTGGGTGACGAGCTGGCGAGCCATCCTGATTGAGTTGGCAATTCCGAGCCTGTATACCAAGTTGTCCAAACGGCACTCAAGGGTTGAGAGCAGAACCTCACCAGTCTTTCCTTCCTTCTTCTGTGCCTTGGCATAGTAATTCCTCAGCTGCTTCTCCAGTATGCCGTAATAGGCCTTGACTTTCTGCTTTTCTATCAGCTGCCTGCCGTATTCTGAAATCTTGTGCGTCTTCCTAAAGGCAGGGGCATCGGCCCTCTTCATAGCCTTCGGATGCCCACAAACGTTAACTCCAAGTCTCCTGCACTCTTTGAACCTGGGATTCCTTCTTGTCGCCATTATGAACTCCTACTAGTCGCTTTGGGCAACTTTCAAAGCCGCCCCTTGTATAAGTAAACGTTAGCATAGCACACAGCGCAAGTTTATTCAAGGGGGTGCAAGGGGGGGCGAAAGGATTTTATAGGCTTGTTTTTCATAAAAACAGGCTCTGGCGTGCCTGTAAACTCCTTGACCGCATCTATCCTCAAGGCAAATACGATGTCCTAAGTCGCGATATAGTATGTACGGCAGAAATATTGGAACATTTTGTAAAAGCTTATTTCCCTAGATGGCTTCTTGTAACTGTCTCCTTTTTCCTGTATCATTGAGGAATATGGCAAAGACTGTTGACGACAAGAAAATCATCTACACAATGGACCGGGTTTCCCGCGCATACGGAACCAAGGTCGTCCTCAAGGACATAAGCATCTCATACTACCTCGGCGCGAAGATAGGCGTAATCGGAGAGAACGGGGCGGGAAAGTCCTCCCTCTTCAAGATATTCGCAGGAATCGACAAGGACTATACCGGCGAGACCCGGCTCTTGGACGGATACACGATGGGCTACCTGGAGCAGGAGCCGCAGCTTGAGGCGGGCAAGACCGTCAAGGAAATCGTCATGGAGGGGGTCAAGCCCATAACCGACCTTCTGGCAGAATTCGACAAGGTGAACGAGGCATTCGGAGACCCGGACGCTGACTATGACAAGCTTGGGGCACGCCAGGCGGAGCTGCAGGAAAAACTGGACGCCTGTGACGCATGGAATCTGGACGCAAATCTGGAGCTTGCGATGGACGCGCTCCGCTGCCCGCCGCCTGAGCAGGTCGTGGACGTGCTGTCCGGGGGTGAGCGCCGCCGCGTGGCTCTTTGCCGCCTGCTCCTGCAGCAGCCCGACATCCTGCTCCTTGACGAGCCGACCAACCACCTGGACGCGGAGACCGTCGCTTGGCTTGAGCGGCACCTGCAGCAGTACAAGGGCACGGTAATCGCAATCACCCACGACCGCTACTTTTTGGACAACGTGGCGGGCTGGATTCTGGAGATGGACAGGGGCGAGGGCTACCCCTTCAAGGGCAACTACACGGCCTGGCTTGAGGCAAAGGAGAAGCGCCTTGCTCTGGAGGAAAAGCAGGCTTCCGTCCGCGCCCGCGAAATGAAGGAAGAGCTTGACTGGATTCACGCCGGGGCGAAGGGCAGGCAGGCCAAGCATAAGGAGCACATCACCAAGTACGAGCAGCTGCTGGCTGAAGAAAACAAGAGAATCAAGCTGCGAGACAACGAGATTTCCATTCCCGCAGGCCCTCGTCTGGGTGGCTCGGTCATAGACGTGGAAAAGCTCACCAAGTCATTCGACGACCGGGTGCTGTTTGAGAACCTGGACTTCCACATTCCCGCAGGGGCAGTAGTCGGAATCATCGGCCCCAACGGTGCTGGAAAGACGACGCTCTTCAAGATGCTGGCGAGCGCGGCAGGACAGAAGGTGCTTCTTCCCGATGGCAGCGAGGGCGAGGAAAAGCCCGACTCAGGCGAAATCAAAATCGGTTCTACGGTCAAGCTGGTCTACGTTGACCAGATGAGGAGCAAGCTCGACCCCAACAAGACCGTCTGGGAGACCCTCTCCGGCGGAGCTGACCTAGTGAAGCTCGGCGCGGTAGACGAGAAGGGGCGGCCTGTCAACGGGGCTGTGCGCGAGGTTAACAGCCGCGCATACTGCTCATGGTTCAACTTCAACGGCCCTGAGCAGAGCAAGAAGGTCTCCGTCCTCTCTGGAGGAGAGAAGAACAGGCTCAACATGGGACTTATGTTCAAGGAGGCGGGCAACGTACTGCTGCTTGACGAGCCGACAAACGATCTGGACATAGCGACCACCCGCTCCCTTGAACAGGCGATAAACGAGTTCGCAGGCTGCGTGCTGGTCATCAGCCACGACCGCTACTTTTTGGACCGCATCTGCACCCACATCCTCGCATTCGAGAACAACAGCGAGGTGCAGTGGTTTGAGGGCAGCTGGTCGGACTATGCCGAATGGCGGCGCAAGATGCTCGGCGACGACGCGGACAGGCCACACAAGACCGTCTACCGTAAGCTTGTCAGATAAACACAAGGAGGCCGCCGTATGGAACACAACATGGACAGGCTGCGCTCGCTCGCGGCAAAGAACGGCCCCCTCTGCGTAGGGCTGGACACCGACCCGTCATATCTCCCCCAGTCGGTGCTGGCAGGATTTTCCTCCCCAGCACAGGCGGTGCTTGCCTACAACAAGGAGATAATCTCCCGCGTAAAATCCGACGGCTCCGCATGCTGCTTCAAGGTGCAGGTCGCCTACTACGAGGCGATGGGGCTTGAGGGCATGAAGGTCTATGCCGAGACGCTCAGGGCGGTGCGGGAGTCAGGCCTTGTCTGCATCTCCGACGTAAAGCGGGGGGACATTGCCGCGACTGCAACCGCCTACGCCCGCGCACATTTCAACGGAGACTTTGCAAGCGACATCATCACCGTGAACCCCTACATGGGATTTGACACGCTCAAAGTGTTCACGGACTTCTGCATGAAGGAAGGCAAGGGAATCTTCGTCCTGCTCCGCACGAGCAACCCTGGCATGTGCGACATCGAGCAGCAGGAGCTCAAGTCCGGCGGCAGGGTGCTGGATAGGGTGGCCGCCGAGCTGAACCGGCTTGCAAAAGAGAGCAATGCGGTCTTCCCCGCCCAGACCTGCTCTCCGGCAGGGGCGGTCGTCGGCTGCACGGAAGAAAGCGATGCCGCCGCCCTCCGCGCCCTCTGCCCGGAGGTCTTCTTCCTCATACCCGGTTACGGTGCTCAGGGAGGGGCGGCTTCAATCGCCCGCACCCTGCTTGGCTCCGGCACAAGCAGCGCAGCCCCGATGGGTACAGTCAACTCCTCGCGCGGCATCCTCTGCGCGTGGAAGAAGGACGAGACCTGCATGGAGAAGGACAAGGCGGGCACGCTGACCCTCGCGGACATAGCGGACGCGGCGGCACAAGCGGCACTGGCCTCCAAGAAAGACCTGATGTCGCTGTAGGCAGACTTTTACTGCAACTGACCCGGAAGAACGAGCTTCTCCTTATAGGGGAAAGCCGACTCGTAGCTCTCGAATTCTGCGGGATTCCGCTCGGCGACGAAATAACCCTCAGGCGGGCAATAGGTCGCCTCTGTGATTCCGTGCTTTTTCAGGTAGCCGGGAATCAGCTCCCGGGCAAGGAAGTACGGCACTTCCGCATCAACAGGCTCGCAGTGGTAATGGATTCCCAGCCTGCTTGCGAGGCCGAAACCAGCATGACTGTAAAAGTCTATGTTGCCTTCCATGCAGACAAAGCCGACGCCCATAGTCCTCGCCTTTTCGAGCGAATGGCAAAGCAGCTTGAGGCCGTAGCCCTTCCGCTTGAAGTCCGGGTGGATGCT